>NZ_JBFUIP010000073.1:0-28822 GCF_056401815.1 Aminobacter sp. P4_D5
ATCTGGCGCAGCGAATACGTGCCGGCGGCGAGCGCCTTGGCCTGCTCCAGCGTCCCTCAACGCAAACCCGGAAGGAGGCCGAACCGATGGTCGCCGGCGTCACGCTGTTTGCCAAATCCCTGTCTGATGTCGTCGAAGAAAAGCTGCTCGCCGATCCAGCCATAGCAAAGCAGTGGGAAGAAGTGTCGGCCCGGTTCCGCTACGTCTTCGCCGATCCGGAAAGCGCCTTCCAGGCGATGAACTTCGATACGGTCCTGACTGACCCGAAGGCCGCGCAACCGACACTCGATCGGCTGGCCAGCGAGCCGGCATCGATCGGGCCGCTCAGGGGGAGGACTGGCCTGCTCGCGAGCAAGGCCGAAAAGGAGGCGCGCCGTGTCGCCGAGGTCAACGTGCCGGCGCTGAAGCGTGACATCGAGCGTTATCTCCAGCTGCGGCAGGTCGCTGCCGCAAGGATCGGGAACGAGGAGCAGGTGCTTCGTCATCGTGTCTCGATCGACATCCCGGCGCTGTCGCCGGCGGCAAAATCCGTGCTCGAAAAGATCCGCGCCGCCATCGACCGCAACGATCTCCCGGCCACTCTTGGCCATGCCCTCGACAACCGCGAGGTGAAGCTCGAGATCGATGACTTCAACCGTGCCATAGCTGAACGTTTTGGCGAACGGGCGTTGCTCGTCAATGCCGCTCGGGCGCCGTCGGGTAGCCTCTTCGACAAGGCCGCCGAGGGCCTTCGTCCTGGCGAGCGCGAAAAGCTGCGTCAGGCCTGGCCGTTGATGCGGGCAGCCCAGCGGTTCGCTGCCCATGAGCGCATAGCGCAGACAGTGAAACAGGCCGAGCAGTTACGAATGGCGCAGCACCAGAGCATGGTTTGGAAGCAATGAGCTACGGGCGTATGATCATCTCTATCAGCATCGTGGCTTTTGGCGCGACAGTGCTTGTTGGGGTCGGCCGGTCTGGCGGATACAGGCTCAACTTGTCGCCTAGTGCGCCCGTCGGCATCTGGCGGATCGAGACACTAAACCGCCCCCTAGCCATCGGCGATCCCATTTTCATATGCCCCCCGGCGACAAGCTTGTTCGTTGACGCGTTCGGCCGTGGTTATCTCAGCGAGGGTACATGCCTTGGCGGATTTGCGCCGCTGCTCAAAACGGTCGCTGCACTACCTGGCCAGAACGTCGAGATCGGCAACAATGTCGTCATCGATGGCAGGCCGCTCCCCGCGTCACGCGTCCGTCACAAGGACAGCCAGAATAGGGCGATTGAACCCTTTCCTGGGGGCACCGTGCCGCCCGGCCATCTCTTCCTTCATTCTTCCATAGCGAGCTCATATGACTCCCGATATTTCGGGCCGATCCCTGCAGCAGGCCTCCTCGGGCGCGCCCGTCCGGTCCTCACCGTCTATCCCTGACAGCGTGGGCGGTGTCATGTTGACGGCTGCTGCAGTGTTAGTAGGCGGCGTCGCCTGGAACGGCGATCCCCTGGCCCTGCCGCTCGCTCTCGCCTTTCCAGCATTGTGGGCCTGGGCGCCGACCCGCGTGATTGCGGCTTTGGTGTCGCTAGGATATTTCCTCGCCGCCTCGCGTGGTCTGCCGCAGGGCGTTGCTAACTACTACGCATCCAATCTCTGGCACGGCCTGTTGCTCTGGATCGTCGCATCGCTCTCCTTCGTTGCCGTTCACGCGGTGCTTTGGACAAAGCGTCCTGGGGGGAAGCGCCCGGCGCGGTTTGGGGTGGCATCGCTCCTCATGGCGATACCACCGTTCGGGATTGTCGGCTGGGCTCACCCGTTGACGGCAGCCGGCGTGTTGTTTCCCTATTGGGGTTGGGTCGGGTTAGGTGCAGCCGCGATCATCATGCTGGCCATGACAGCTAGAAGTTGGCCGTTCGCGGCCGCAGTTTTGGGAGGACTTTACGTCTGGTCAGTCACGACCTGGATGCCACCTACCGTACCGGACGGCTGGGAAGGCCTCGACCTTGAACTGGGCCAAAACCTCGGTCGCGGCGGCGGACTGGAACAGCACCGTCAACTGATTGCAACGGTGAAGGCAGCGGGCGAGGAAGCCCGCGTGGTTGTCCTTCCCGAAAGCACTCTCGGTTTCTGGACACCGACGGTCGAGCGGCTTTGGCGCGACGAGTTGCATGGCATCGACGTTACCGTGATCGCCGGCGCGGCAATTGTCGATCTGCAAGCCTACGACAATGTCATGGTCGCGATTTCGGCTAAGCGCGCCGGCGTGCTTTATCGCGAGCGCATGCCGGTCCCAGTTTCCATGTGGCAGCCCTGGCTTGCATGGACCGGACAGGGCGGTGGAGCGCGGGCGCACTTGTTCGCCAATCCAGCGGTCGAGCTAGACGGGCGCGCGATTGCGTCGCTGATCTGCTACGAGCAACTCATCCTTTGGCCTGTCCTGCAGTCGATGCTGCATTCGCCTGATATTGTCGTCGCCACCGGCAATGGCTGGTGGACTGCAGGCACTTCAATTGTAGCCGTCCAGAAGGCCAGTGCTGCATCCTGGGCCCGGCTATTCGGCGTTCCCCTCATCACCGCCTTTAACCTTTGAGCAAATCGCGCGTACTTGTTAGCTGCCCTCTATATGCCGATCTCCACCAGACCCAGCGGCTGCTGTTCTGTCGGGCCATCGGAGACCATGCGCTCATTGGTTCCCCGAAAAATGGATCTTCACTAGCGCTGGATCAACTGTACGCGCGACCACCCCGACGCCGGTGCGATGGCTCGTCATGACCGAGAATGTGCGCGAAGACTCGGACGCCATTGCTGACTGGCCTCTCATCAACGCCTAGCGATTTACTCGACGAAGGACGATCTTGGTTGCCACTCCGGTGGTGGCTGGTCGGGCTACATGGACCAACTCCGGTGTGACAATTATTGCCGACGGCTCAGTCGATGCCGAGGAGCACCTGCGGCTGCCCTTGACCGACGATACCTCGCTCGGCGTCGTGTGTTTTGTGACGCAGTGCGCGAATCGACCTTGGCTTGAAGGCCTAGAGGGGGAGGCCGGTAGTCTATCGCCGGGTCCGTGGCGTAGCCAAGTCTTCAAGCGGCAGTGCGGTCTTGTACTTGACCTGCTTGAGAGCGAAGCTCGATCGGATGTTGGCGACGCCTCGCGTCTTGGACAGCCGGTCGACGATGAAGTGCTGAAGCGCGACTGTGTCGCGCACCACCACGCGCAGCAGATAGTCGGAATCGCCGGTCATCAGATAACACTCCATGACCTCGGGAAAGCTCGCCATCGCCGCCTCGAAAACCTCGAGCAGCGCCTCGGTCTGCTTTTCCAGCGTGACCTGGATGAAGACGCTGACATTGGCGCCAAGCATCACCGGATCGAGCAGGGCGACGCGGCGGACGATGATGCCTGCCTCTTCGAGGGTGCGCACGCGGGCCAGGCACGGCGAGGCCGACAGGCCTACGCGCGCGGCGAGCTCGACATTGGTCAGGCTGGCGTCCTCCTGGATCTCCGCGAGGATGCGCATGTCTATCGCGTCAAGGGTCATCGGCAGCATGTCCTGCTTCAAATGGAATCAATTACAGTAATATCTCTCGCATTAAGCAGAATTTGCAACACCTTCGGCAGGAAATGCCGGAGCGTTGCCGCTATTCTCGCGCGCAAGTGGAAACTCAAGGAGTTGGAGCGCCATCATGCTCACTAAGACCCCGACCGCCCGCATCGGTGCCGACAACGCCGGACATGACGGCGATCCCAACGAGACGGCCGACTGGCTGGCGTCGCTCGAATCCCTGTTCTTCAACTCCGGTGGCGCCCGCGCCGAGTTCATCCTCGACGAGCTCGACCGCAAGGCCAAGGAGCTCGGCATCGTCCATGAGGCGCTGCCGTTTTCGCCCTACCGCAACAGCATTTCGCTCGAAAAGCAGACGCCGTTCCCCGGCGACCTTGCCATGGAAGAGCGCATCACTGCGATCATCCGCTGGAACGCGCTGGCGATGGTGGTCAGGGCGAACAAGGCCTATGGCGAACTCGGTGGCCACATCGGCAGCTATGCCTCCGCCGCCGAAATCTTCGAGGTTGGCTTCAACCATTTCTTCCACGCCGACACCGGTGAGGGCGACGGCGACGTGGTGTTCTTCCAGCCGCACTCGGCACCCGGCGTCTATGCCCGCGCCTACCTCGAGGGGCGGCTTTCGGAAGAGCATCTCCAGCATTACCGTCAGGAGATCGGCGGCACGGGCCTGTGCTCTTATCCGCATCCGTGGTTGATGCCCGACTTCTGGCAGGTGCCGACGGGGTCGATGGGCATCGGCCCGATCACCGCGGTCTACCAGGCCCGCTTCATGCACTACTTGACCGACCGGGGCCTCGCCAACACCGAGGGGCGCCATGTCTGGGGCGTGTTCGGCGATGGCGAGATGGACGAGCCGGAATCGGTCGCTGGCCTGTCGATCGCGGCGCGTGAAAAGCTCGACAACCTGACCTTCATCATCAACTGCAACCTGCAGCGCCTCGACGGTCCGGTGCGCGGCAACGGCCAGATCATCCAGGAGCTGGAGAGCACCTTCCGCGGCGCCGGCTGGAACGTTATCAAGGTGCTGTGGGGATCGGAGTGGGACGCGCTGTTCGCGCGCGATACCCAGCACGCGCTGCTCCGTCGTTTTGCGGCAACTGTCGATGGCAAGTACCAGACCCTCGGCGCCAAGGACGGCGCCTACAATCTGGCAAACTTCTTCGAGGAGGATCCCGAGGTCAAGGCGCTGGTCGCCCATATGTCGGACAGCGACATCGACGCCTTGAAGCGCGGCGGCCACGACTTCGGCAAGCTGTTCGCCGCCTTCGAGGCTGCCAAGGCGACCAAGGGTCGACCGACCGTCATCCTGGCAAAGACCAAGAAGGGTTTTGGTATGGGCGCTGCCGGTGAATCCCGCATGACGGTGCATCAGTCCAAGAAACTCGACGTCGAGGCCCTGCTCACCTTCCGCGACCGCTTCTCGCTGCCGATCAGCAACGAGCAGGCCGAGCAGGTCGCGTTCTATAAGCCGGCAGAAGACAGCGCCGAACTCAACTATCTCCGGTCTCGCCGTGAAGCGCTTGGTGGCTACCTGCCAACGCGCCGTCGCACGGCGGCACCCGTCGCGATTCCGCCGCTGGCAAGCTACGGAGACTTCGCGCTCAATGCCAAAGGTAAAGAGATGTCGACGACCATGGCTGCGGTCAGGCTGCTCGGCAACATGATCAAGGACAAGGAGATCGGTCCGCGCATCGTGCCGATCGTCGCCGACGAAGCGCGCACATTTGGCATGGCCAATCTGTTCCGGCAGGTCGGCATCTATTCGCCGGTAGGCCAGCTCTACGAGCCCGAGGATGCTGGTTCGATGCTCTACTACAAGGAAACCAAGAACGGACAGTTGCTCGAAGAGGGCATCACCGAGGCCGGAGCGATCTCGTCTTGGGTGGCGGCGGCGACGTCCTACAGCGTACACAACCTCGCCATGCTGCCAATCTACATCTACTATTCGATGTTCGGCTTCCAGCGTGTTGGCGACCTGATCTGGGCGGCCGCCGACCAGCGTTCTCGTGGCTTCCTGATCGGCGCGACCGCAGGCCGCACGACGCTAGCCGGCGAGGGCCTGCAGCACCAGGACGGATCGAGCCTTCTGGTTGCCTCAACCGTTCCGAACTGCCGCGCCTATGACCCGGCATTCGCCTATGAGCTCGCGGTCATTCTAGACCACGGCGCCCGCGCCATGATGGAACAGGGTAAGGACGAGTTCTATTACATCACCGCGATGAACGAGAACTACGCCCAGCCGTCGCAGCCAGCTGGCGTCGAGGCCGACATCATCAAGGGGCTCTACCAGATTGCCAGCCACAAGCCAAAGACGAGCGCCGGCCTTGTTCGCCTGCTCGGCTCCGGCGCCGTCCTGCCACAGGTGATCGAGGCGGCACAGATGCTTGCCAACGACTGGGGTGTTGCTTCGGAAGTATGGAGTGCGACCAGCTTCTCCGAGCTGTCGCGCGATGCACGGGAGGTGGAGCGTCACAACCGCTACAACCCGCTAGCCGAACCCGTCGTCAGCCATCTTGCTGGCTGCCTACCGGGCAATGCGCCGATCGTAGCTGCCACCGATTATGTCCGCGCCTATCCGCAGCTGATCGCGTCCTATGTCGAGGCGCCGTTCACCGTGCTCGGTACCGATGGCTTCGGCCGCAGCGACACACGCACGGCGCTGCGCGACTTCTTCGAGGTCGATCATCGCCACATCGCGGTGGYGGCCCTTGCAGCGCTCGCCGCCGAAGGCTCGGTGACGCCGCAGACGGTTGCCGATGCCATCGCCCGCTACGGCTTCGACGGTGCCGTCGATGCGCCGTGGCTGCGCTGATCCGGGTCGAGTTCCAGTTCTGAAAGAGTTGATATGAGCCAGCTAATGGAAGTCAGGTTGCCGGATATCGGCGACTACAAGAATGTGCCGGTCGTCGAGTTCCTGGTGAAGCCGGGGGACGTTGTAGTGGCTGAAGACCCGCTGATGACGGTCGAATCCGACAAGGCGACGATGGAGATCCCGGCGCCCTTCGCCGGAACCATCAGGGAGTTTGCGGTGTCGATCGGCACCCGCGTGTCCCAAGGCGCGCTGCTGCTGACGATCGAAGCCGCTGCTGCACAGGCAGCGGCGTCTGCGCCGGCAGCCGGGTCAGAAACGGCCAAGGTTGAAGCAGCTCCGATCGCGCCGACCGTCAAGGCAGAACTGCCTGTTGCTGCGACGGCGGCGCAAGCAACGCCACCCGTGGTGGTGACCAACCCGCAGGCTTTCAGGTCGGAGACCTTGGCGGGCGCCCATGCGACGCCGTCGGTTCGTTCCTTTGCCCGTGAGCTTGGCGTCGATCTGTCGGGGGTAAAGCCTTCCGGGGCGAAGGGCAGGATACTGCGCGATGACATCACGGCACATATCAAGGAGCGGCTCACAGGAGGTTCCCCGGTGCAGGTGTCCGGAACCGGCATCGGCGCCGCCCTGCCAGCCTGGCCTGCGGTCGACTTCGAAAAGTTCGGTTCGGTTGAGCGTCAGCCGCTGTCGCGTATCCAGAAGATCTCGGGCGGCAATCTCACCCGCAATTGGCTGACCATTCCGCATGTCACCAACTTCGACAAGGCCGACGTGACCGGGCTTGAGGAATTCCGCAAGGAGCTCAATGCGGCCAACAAGGACGCCAAGGTGACGATGGTCGCCTTCTTGATCAAGGCGTCGGCGCTGGCGCTAAAAGCATACCCGCGCTTCAACACCTCGCTCGACGGCGACGAGCTGGTGCTCAAGAGCTACGTTCACATTGGCTTCGCAGCCGACACCCCCAAGGGGCTGATGGTGCCGGTGATCCGCGATTGTGACAGCAAGGGCGTACTCGAGATCGCCACCGAAATGCGC
Source organism: Aminobacter sp. P4_D5 (assembly GCF_056401815.1). Taxonomy (NCBI): domain Bacteria; kingdom Pseudomonadati; phylum Pseudomonadota; class Alphaproteobacteria; order Hyphomicrobiales; family Phyllobacteriaceae; genus Aminobacter; species Aminobacter sp. P4_D5. The sequence goes on from NZ_JBFUIP010000073.1 coordinate 7,388, forward strand.
GTGCTCGCCGACAAGGCGCGCGGCAGTGGGCTATCGGCCGCCGACATGCAAGGCGGCTGTTTCTCGGTGTCGTCGCTCGGCGGCATTGGCGGGGCCGGTTTCACGCCAATCATCAATGCGCCTGAGGTGGCAATCCTCGGCGCTGGCCGCTCGGCAATGGAAGCCATCTGGGATGGCAAAGCCTTCCAGCCGAGGCTGATCATGCCGGTCTCCCTGTCGTGGGATCACCGCGTCATCGACGGCGTCGCCGCGGCCCGGTTCCTGGGCCACATATCTGCCCTGCTGGGCGATTTCCGCCGCGCGATCGTATGAGGCCGAGATGAGCATCACCGAAATCAGGGTGCCCGAAATGGGCGACTTCAAAGACGTCGCCGTTATCGAGGTTCACATCAAGCCGGGTGACGACATCGCCCTCGACCAGACGTTGATCGTGCTCGAATCCGACAAGGCGTCGATCGACGTGCCGTCGCCCTTTGCTGGACGCATCGCGTCGGTCGAACTCGCCATTGGCCAGCGTGTTTCCAAGGGCGCGCTGATCGCCATCGTGGAAGCGGCAGCGGGCGTAGACGAAGCCAAGCCTGCGGCCGCTCCGGAAGCGCCGGCCGCGGCTGCGTCACCCATCCCGGCAGCCACGCCATCGCCCGCCTCGGGTGCCGCGCCTGATTGCGACGTGCTGGTGATCGGCGGCGGACCGGGCGGCTATTCCGCTGCCTTCCGCGCCGCCGATCTTGGCCAGCGGGTGATCCTGGTCGAACGCGACACCACGCTTGGCGGCGTGTGCCTCAATGTCGGCTGCATCCCCTCCAAGGCACTGCTGCATGTCGCGGCGATCAAGGAGGAGGCCGTGCGCCTCGCGGATCACGGTGTCGCCTTCGATACGCCGACCGTCGACCTCGACAAGCTGCGCAGCTTCAAGGCCGGCGTCGTCACCAATCTCACCGACGGGCTGAAGGGCATGGCACGGCTGCGCAAGGTCGAGGTGGTCAGGGGCACGGCAACGTTTGCCGATGCCAATGTTGTCGATGTCGCGCAGTCCCACGGAACGGGCCGTAGGATCGTCTTCGCCAAGGCGATCGTCGCCGCCGGCTCGGTGCCGGTCCGGCTGCCATTCCTGCCCGACGATCCGCGCATCGTCGATTCCACGGGCGCGCTCGAACTACCCTTCATCCCCGAACGCATGCTGGTTATCGGCGGTGGAATCATCGGACTCGAAATGGCCACTGTCTACAGCTCGCTCGGGGCGCGCGTCGATGTGGTCGAACAGCTTGACACGCTGCTGCCCGATGTCGACCGCGACGTGGTCGAGGTCTGGCGCAAGCGCAACGCCCACCGCTTCGATGCGATCCTTCTAGGTGCGCGCGTCGAAAGCGTCGTTGCCGAGGAAGATGCACTTGTCGTGACGACGACCGGCGTGGGCGCTGGCGTCAGGCGCTACGACCTGATCCTTCAGGCGGCCGGCCGGCGACCGGCAGCCGAGGCGCTGCAGTTGGTTGCGGCCGGCGTCACCCTCGATGCCAGGGGCTTCATCGAGGTAGATGCGCAGATGCGCACGCGCAACCAGAACGTCTTTGCGGTCGGCGACGTCACCGGCAATCCGATGCTGGCGCACAAGGCGGTGCATCAGGGCCATGTCGCGGCAGAAGCTGCAACCGGACTCAACAGCTTCATGGATGCCAAGGTGGTGCCGTCGGTCGCCTATACCGATCCCGAGATCGCCTGGGTCGGCGTAGCCGAGGACGCCGCTAACGCGGCCGGACGCGGTGTTGAGGTCGGCAAGTTCCCGTGGGCAGCCTCGGGACGGGCCATTGCTAATGGCGCGGACTACGGCCTGACCAAGCTTGTGTTTGATGGTGAAACGCATCGTATCATCGGCGGCACCATCGTTGGTCAGTCCGCAGGCGACATGATCGGGGAGATCTGCCTGGCGATCGAGATGGGGGCGGATGCGTTGGACATCAGCAAGACCATCCACCCRCACCCGACGCTCGGCGAGACCATCGGCATGGCAGCCGAAGTCGCCGAAGGGGTTTGTACCGACCTGCCGCCAGCGCGCAAGCGGGGTTAGCTTCGAAACGCCCCTTTGCCACCAACATATCGACCTTCTTGAAAGGCGTCGGATGAACGGATCGCGGGCCCGGGATCCTTATGTGAGTCGCGCTTCGTCGAGAACATGGCTTTCGGCGATCTCCCGTGCTCGCTACGCTATCGGCCCGGGCGGGCGGCGAAGGTACAATGCCGGATTTCATTTTTCCGCAGGCCACAGCACCCGAAATCGCGCCGCCAACATGGCGGCCGTTGTTCCTCGACTATCTCTTTCTCGGGTACAACACGGCCACCGCGTTCAGCCCCACTGACATCCTGCCTCTCACAAGGCGGGCCAAGATGCTAATGATGCTCGAAAGTGGAATCTCACTCCTGACCCTCGTCATCGTAGCCGCAAGAGCGGTCAACGTTGCCGTAGCGGGCCCATCCATCCATCAGATCGCTCCTCGCTATCGTGGCCAATTTGGATCGCGATGACGCTTTGGTTGTTGATCATCACCGTGTAGCGGCACTTACGCTCGACCTGGGAGGTGACATTGGCATGGCCCAATACACGCTCGAAATCAAAAGGTCGCCCTCCCAATGGCCGAATTGGGAGCGATCATCCATGAAGTCAGGCCTTTGCGATATCCTACAGTTGGCTGGAAAGACGCTGTTTCGCGGCTGTCTGGCGCCACGCGGACGGCGTTTGCGACGGGCCTCCGGAAAATAGCGGTAGAGGCCGAGACCATAATCTTCCTTGTCGTAGATGAAGCGGTAGATCGTCTCCGCGCAGATGCGAACAAGGCTGACACCATCGGCCAGTAGGCGGCCGGCGATCTGTTCCGGCGACCAGTGGGCCGTCAGCATGTCGATCACCATGCTGCGGAGATGCGGATGGCGCCTGAGTTTCCGCAACCGTCTATGGCGCGCCGTTGATCAGGACGGCTATGTTCTCGACGAGATGGTCCAGAGCCGGCGCAACACCAAGGCTGCCAAGCGTCTCCTGRTCCGTTTGATGAAGAAGCAGGGATGTCTGCCGAAGCGTATCGTCACTGACAAACTGCGCTCCTATGGAGCGGCGCGACGCCAGGTCATGCCCACTGTCGAGCATTGATCGCATAAGGGTCTGAACAATCGCGCCGAGAACTCGCATCTGTCCTTGCGAAAACGAGAGCGAGCCATGCAGGGATTTCGTTATCCAGGTGGCCTACAATACTTCCTGTTTTTCTTTTCTGCAGTCCGAAATCTCTTCGTCCCGCCTCACCCGAAACACTCAGCCATCGCCGTCCACCTGCATCGCCATACAGCGATCGCCTTGCGTTGCGGGCAAAGGCTGTGAGGATCGGCTTGTCCGGCGAGATGGCCAGCTTCACTCCAGCGACTTGAATTCGGACTTGTTTGCGCCCGCCATTCTAAGACGCTCCCCGATCGCGGCGCTGGGGAATTCTGTTTGGCGGTGTGCTGATTGCTGTAGCCGCAATCGGTGCGACCATTATGCTCGACAACCAGGCGCGATTCCTGCCTTAGTTCTGCATGGTTTCAGATTGTACCTCTTCCCATGCGCCAAAACTGTACCGCCAAGGTACCCATCGCACGATATCTCCCGCCGAAACCCTTGCGCGGGTTCGCCCCTTTCTAGAGGCTATGGGGATAACGCGGGTCGCCAACGTCACCGGTCTTGACCGCATCGGAATTCCGGTGGTGACCGTTGTCCGGCCGAACTCGCGTTCTGTCGCGGTTTCGCAAGGTAAGGGTATCACGCTCGACGCCGCGAAGGCCTCCGGCGTCATGGAAGCCGTTGAAGGGTTCCATGCTGAGCGCATTGAAAAGCCGCTCAGGCTTGGCAGCCGAAACGAGCTTGCGGCAAGCCTTGATTTGGCCGACTTGGACGGGCTTGCCCGGCTTCATGAAAGTCACATTGACGGCGACCTGCCGCTTTTGTGGATCGAGGGTTTCGACTGGATTGGTAAGCGATCGATCTGGTTGCCTTATGACGTGGTTCACGCCAATTACACGCTGCCCCCGGTCGGCCGCAGCGGAAGTTTCGTTGAAAGCACCAATGGCTTGGCGTCGGGCAACCACATGTTGGAAGCCGTCGCTCACGGTATCGCCGAAGTCGTGGAACGCGACGCAACTACCTTGTGGAACTGGCTGTCGGACGCAAGGCGGCGCAAGACCCTACTCGATCTCGACTCCGTCGACGATGCGACTTGCTCGAGCTTAATCGAACGGTTGCGCAAGGCTGGCATGTCCGTCGGCGTCTGGAACATCACGAGCGACGTCGGGGTGCCCTCCTTTTATTGCATGATTGTCGATGAACAGTTCAAGCTGGGCCATTCCGGCGCCGGAGCGGGCAGCCACCCGGCCCGCGAGATCGCCCTGTTGCGCGCGCTCACGGAAGCTGTTCAGGTGCGGACCAACTATATTACCGGGGCCCGCGACGACCTTCGGCGGGATGAATATGAACCGTCCGGACTGGCAGCGAAGCTCACATGGGCGAGGCGCCTGATGAACGGAAAGGGGAGCGTTGACTTCAGTCGCATACACTCCACACAATTTGCTTCGCTTGGCGAGGATGTCGACTGGATGTTGAAGCGGCTCCAGGTAGTCGGTATTGGCCAGGTCATTTCGGTCGATCTTACGAAGCCGGAGTTCTGCGTGCCGGTGGCGCGGGTCGTCATTCCTGGTCTGGAAGGACCGGACGACCACGACGACTATTGTCCGGGGCCGCGGGCGCTTGCACTCGGCGGCAGGCGATCATGACATTCTTGGTCTTTGCGGGTCCCACGATTTCGGCCGCCGACATCACCGCGAAACTGGACGCCGTCGTGCTGCCGCCTGTGTCCATGGGTGATGTCTATCGCTACGGCCGAACGCGGCCGCGCGCGATAGGCATCATCGACGGCTATTTCGAGGGCGTGCCGTCGGTCTGGCACAAGGAAATATTGTGGGCGATCGACCAGGGCATCGCGGTGTTCGGCGCAGCCAGCATGGGAGCGCTACGCGCGGCGGAATTGCAAGCGTTCGGCATGCGTGGCGTCGGCACCATTTTCGAGGCCTTTCGCGACGGCCTGCTGGAAGACGACGATGAAGTGGCCATCCAGCACGGCCCGGCGGAGATTGGCTATCTCCCCTTATCGGAACCCATGGTCAATATCCGCGCGACCCTCGAGCACGCATTACGAGAAGGCACGATCGAACGGCAGGTCTCGGAGACGCTGTCGGCAATGGCAAAGGCGAGTTTCTATCCCGAGCGCCGGTGGCGAACGCTACTGGAACACGCGTCGGCGGAGGGCCTAAACAATGAGGCGCTAAAGGCGCTCGAAGCCTGGCTGCCGCAGGGCAGGGTTGATCAGAAGCGGTTGGACGCGCTGGTCATGCTCGAAGCCATGGAAGCCCTCAGGCGCGAAGGAGGTCGCCAAGGGGCGGCCGAATACCGGTTGGAACGGACGACGATGTGGGCGCAAGCATTGCGCGACATCGAGGCCACGGAGATGCATTTAGGCGACGGGTCGGCGATCATCGACGAACTCAGGCATGATCCGCAACTGTTCAGAACGGTCAGGCGCAATGCCGCCGCAAGGCTCTTTGTGGAGCGTGCCGACACCGGGAATCAAGGATCGGATGCAGCGCGCAATGCTGCAAGCGCCACGACACGGTTCCGCCGTGAAAGAAGGCTATTCACCCAGGCCGCATTCGATCGGTGGCTCATCGACAACGACCTGGACAAGCGCGGTTTCGAACAGATGATCGAAGGCGAGGCGCGACTGGCGGCGATCGAAGCCGGAACCGATCTCGGCCGCCATATGCTGGACGAGCTTCGCCTTGGCGATGCTTATGGCGAACTGGCCGGGCGCGCGCGGCGAAAGCACGACCTTCTGCACAGCCTAGGGATGCCAGACCCTACTCCTTCCCACACTGGCCTGACTGTCCTAGAATTACGGCGGTGGTTCTTCGACATGCGCCTCGGCCGTCGAATGCCGGCTGACCTAGCAGATTTCCTTGGGGAAGCAGGCTATCCGGATAAGGAGACCTTCGACCGCGTGATAGCTCGTGAGTACATATTCTGGAGCAGGGCTGCCGCTGACAGCAAACCATCGGCGGAATGACTTGGCAGGGAGAGAGCAGGCGCAGTAATCTTTTCAGTGAGGGGGTTCCGGCCATGTTTAGTGCTTCGCCTTCAGTCGAACCTCCCCAAGGGACGCGCTTCCGCCTGTTCCCTCAACTTCCGACGCTAGAAGAACAGGGGGAACCTGAAACAGTCTGGGTTTCGCCGCCTGCAGGTACGGTCTTTCCGGGACCGGCCGACGCTCGTTTGTATGTCGTCGACCCAATCGGCAAGGAAAAGCCCTATGGCTTCTACGAGGAGCCGGGAGGGCAAGTCACGCACTACGGCCCGCCATGGGATGGGCCAATCGTTGCGCCTGCCGAGCCGGACAGGGATGGGCATTTCGATCATATCGAATTCGGTACGCCGCAGTTCCTCCAGGCGCACGCCTATGGCGCAATACGCTTCACGCTGGACATATGGCAGGAGTATTTTGGACGCGGCATCGGCTGGCATTTCGCAAACAGCCGAGAAAGGCTGGAGGTCGTGTTCCTGCCAGGGCTCGACAATGCCTATGCCGGCTACGGCTCGATCGAAATAGGCTCGTTTCGCACGCCAAGCGGCAACTGGGTCGAATTCGGCTTGAGCTTCGATGTCGTGTCGCACGAGACCGGCCACCTGATCATCTACGGCGAGGTAGGCCTTCCCGACACCAGCAACATTCCTGGCGAACATTTCGGTTTCCATGAGTCATCGGCCGACATGGTGTCGTTGATCGCGCTCATGCATTTCGAGTCTGCCCTGGTAGGGCTGCTCGAGGCGAGCCATGGCAACCTTTACAGCTACAACCGTCTCAACCGATTTGCGGAAGTGTCTGATTTCGAGCAATTGCGCGTCGCGTCCAATCCGCTGACGCTCTACGATTTCGCGGATGGATGGGTGAACGAACATGACCTAGCCCAGCCGCTGACGGGCGCCCTATTCGACATATGGGTCGATGTTTTCCACGAGGACCTGCTGAAACGAGGGTTGATCCCCGCGCAACTCGAAGACCTGTCGGATCAGCTCGAAGGCGATCCATCCTATCATGAGGTCATCCAGCCTCTGTTCGACAAGGCCTATGGCACGAACCCAGAAGGCTTCGCCGCATGTCTTGCTGACGCGCGGGACTATATGGGCCGCGCGCTGGCGCAAAGCTGGTCCCGCCTGCGCCCGCTTCACCTGGACTATGCCGCAGTCTCGCGGGCCTTTCTTGCGGCCGACGATCGGCTGACCGGCGGACGTTTCCAGAGGATCATCACGGGCAACATGGAGCGGCGAGGGATCGGTCTCGTGCGCGCAGGCCCGAAGCTGCTGTCGACAGGCGAAGACAGCCACACCTATTCACGGCGTACCCCCGAACCGGAGATGCAGCAGAATTGCCGGCATTTTCCCTACCGGACGAGGATGGCGCTTAGGCGAGCTGCGTACACGGGCTGAGATGTCCCTTCGGGCATATGTCGCGCATGCTGGAGTTGCACAAGCCAAGGCTACTTCTCATGAGAACCCGCCATAACATCGTCAGTTGTTTGAACAGCAACGATTTCATGATAGTTTCGACCCCAAGCTGAGTGTGGATGATTTTTTGTTTATTGGCTAAGGAGAGGTGGCGTGGCAGAGACCCTTCTCAGTACCTCCACGATACTGCTGTTCGGCAGGGTCATGGATGACATGAAATACAGTCCCGTTGATCCGCGAACGCCTGACGGACCGCCAGCGGTAGGTAACGCTGGAGATCCGCCGCGCTTCGGCGATAACAACGACCTAATAGAACAATTGTTGGCAGACAAGGAGAACGAAAAGAAGAGTGTCAGATTTGCCAGAATCTACGGCTTTGCGTTCGAAGGCCAGTATTATGACTTTGCGAGGCCGCAGATATTTCTTGTTCATGGAAGTGGAACCAAAGCTGAGAGCCCTGTCCCTGGAGCGGGCGCCAAGGCCCGTGCCAACCGTAGCGCCGACAGAACCGGCGTAGCTTCAACCGACGCGTCCTTCGCCGAGGACATCATGGTGTGGTCCTACGACAAGGGTGACTATCTCGTGCGTCTCGATCCGTCCGCAGGGCCGCTGGAACAGATTGTCCTTGATGCAGAATTGGATGCGGCTGGCACATATAGCGGTGGTAAAGCCTACAGTGGTGGTAAAGCCTATAGCGGCGGCAAGGCCTATAGCGGCGGTAAGGCCTATAGCGGAGGCAAAGCTTACAGCGGCGGCAAGGCGTATGGTGGTAGCAGCGACTAGTTCTTGGCCCCCAAAATCGGGATCGATTTTCAGAAAGGATGATGCACAGATTCAAAGTGATACAGCGTCCTTGCGCATCTTAGACGCGCGACGCAGTATGGCGGCGATAGAAACGGGATTGCGCTTTAGCTAGTTTTATCGCGCGTGAGGCGGGACTATTGGTCGCTCCAACGCATGTGCAGCTTTGTATGGTCGCTGCCATTAGGCTTGAAGCCCAGCCTGCGATAGAGGCTGATTGCACGGTTGCCCCGCAGCAGTGACAGCAGCACCGGCTTGCCGACTTTGCGCGCATCGGCCATCGTCTCACAGATGAATTTCGTGCCGACACCTCTTCCCCGGATCTTTTCGTTGAGATGTATCTGGTCAAGATGGACTTCGCTCTCCGTGTGCGAGACCTGTATCCAACCCGCCTCGACCCCATCCATAAGGACGATCCTGATCTCTTCCGGCTTAAAATATTTCTTGAAAGCATTTTTCACCTTCTTTTCGTCCCAGATGCCGAGCGCCTTTTGAAGTGGGCACATGGAGGAGAGGTAAAGGGCCTGGCAGAAGCCGAAGTCGCCTGCAACAGCGGGGCGCATCGCAATGGGTGTAGGCGCATCGCGCGCCACTCCAGGCTCTTGCAGGCTCATTTTATCCCTGCCTCTCTCAACCCGTCGATCAGCCGTTCACGTGGTTCGGGGTTGCGATCCGGTGGCACGTTCACCCAGTGCGCAAGGGTGAATTCGGGATGGGTGAGCAGAAGCTGCCTGGCATACTGGCGAGCTTCGCCCATGCGCCCGAGCAAGGCATTGCTGGCGGTCAGCATGCGGTAGGCCTCGGTCTTGTCATGCATCTGGTTGAGTGTGCGGATCGCTTGCTCATAGTCCTGCATATCGAAATAGGCTTCACCCAGATGCCAGAGATACCAGTCGGGATAGTAGGGATTGAGGCGCATCGCCCGCTTGATCAAAGAAACGGCCCGCTCCGTATCCCCATAGACGGAGACTGAATGCCCCATTTCGGCCAGCACGTCGGCGTCGTTGGGATTGGCGTCGAGGGCACGCTCAAAGGCGGCCAGCGACGCCTCATGGTCGCGCTTGTAGAGGTAGGCGCTACCCAGGGCGGCATAGCCGCGCGCGTCGCCCGGATCGAGGCTGATGGCAATCTCGGCCTGCCTCAGCGCCTCGTCCAGCGACGGCTCTGGTGGGTCGGCCCAGTTGAAACGCCACGCGTCGTTGAGTGTGCGCGATATCCCTATGTAGGAGCGAGCATAATTGGGATCGACCTCGGCGGCCTGCTCGAAAAGACGGCGGGCATGCTGGTTGGTTTCGCGCAGCAGTCGCTGGTAGACATACTTGCCGTGCAGAATGAGCCCGTAGGCCTGCAAGTCGGAGGGTGCACTCAGCACCATCCGGTGCATTTCCGATGCGCTCACCTCGATTGACAGACGCGATGCGACAACGGTCGTGACTTCGTCCTGAAAGGCGAAAATGTCGCTCATGTCACCGTCGTACCGGTCAGACCATATGGTGCGTTCCGACATAGAGTCGATGAGCTGGAACTGAATGCGAACCCTGTTTGCTATCCGTTGATAGCCGCCATCAACGAGATAGCGAACCCCAAGCCGGGCCCCAATTTCTCGAGATGACAGGTTCAGCCCGTGGAATACCGAAGAAGATCGCTGTGCGATGACGTGGAGGTCATGGAAACGGGTCAGGTTTGAAATGATGTCACCTGTCACGCCGTGGCAGATATGAGGCGGTTCGCCGGATAGATTCTCCAGCTGCAGAACCGCGATCGAGTTTTCCGSCATCAAATGGAGCGAGGCCTCGGCCAGACCGTTCGTCTCGCCGTGTTCCACGCCATTGCCAGTAACGAAACCTGCTCCGCTCGTTTCTTTGCGGCCATCGAGCGGCGGAGAATTCGTCGCGTGTTCCGGGTGCCCGGCCTCGTTTGGGYTCTCCGAAGCAGCAATTTGAGGTTTTGCCTYGTTCGTCTGAAGCAGGTGTTGGCGGGCCTGCCACCAATAGTTTCTTTCGGTGGTCAACCAGTCCTCGAACTCGGGGTCGCGAACGTCGATGCCTTCGAGGAAGTCGGCATCGATGGAGTCCCGCAGGAGTGCGGTACCTTCCATCTGGGAAGAGCGTCCCTCGGTCAGGGCAAGAAGATCGAGTTCAATGAGATCCAGTCGAATACGGACCGAAGTCCTGTCCGTCTCGATCACGTCAGCATGGGATCCCAGGCACTTTCGTATATGCGTCAGTGCTTGTCGCAGGCTCGACGAAGCCTGTTCGGCCTCGCGGTCGCTCCAGAGCTTATCGCAGAGCCAGACCCGGCTTCGCACCCCGTGCTCGGAGGTTGCAACCAAAGCCAAAAGCGCCTGAGCTTTCTGTGCTTTCGGCGTAATGTACTTTCCGTCAGGTCCGATCAGCGCAAATGCTCCAAGCAGGCACATTTGTACGCGCCGCATGGCTACATCTTCACCATTTTTCATCGGGTCGCGCTCTTGATTACGCTAAGGCAGGTAACATCAGTTTCTTACGTAAAGCAATGCGATCGCGACGAGATCGAGCCCGCGTCATCCCGGGCGGCAGAGCCGGCTCATTCACCTCATGGATGTTACGGCTCAGCTGGTCTCGCGCCAAATTGTCGCTAGACTAGGTGACGGAGTAGTCGGGAAAGGATCCTGTCCTGTAGCGTGGTGTAGCTGACGGCATTGGTCGCCGTGCACTCCGGCAGGGCTGCGCTGATCAGCGTGCCACGGCTGGCAAGCTAATGTGAGGATCATCGCTGATATGGCTGATGGTTTCCAGCGTCATGTATCTGGCGCGCTGCACGGCCCATTCATCGTTCTGCTCGAGCAGTAGAGCGCCGACGAGACACATGATGGCGTCGTCGTTGGGAAAGATTCCGACCACCTCGGTGCGCCGCTTGATCTCGCCGTTGAGACGCTCGATCGGATTCATCGAGTGGAGCTTGGCCCGGTGTTCCTACGGGAAAGTCATGTAAGCCAGCACGTCGTTTCCGGCCTCGTCCATGATGGTGGCGAGCTTCGGCACCTTCGGTCGGATCTGATCCGACACCGCACGCCATTGCACGCTCGCCGCCTCTGCGGTTCCTGGGCGAAGGCGGTGGCGATGAAGGCCGAGACTACACGACGGCCGCTCTTTCCGGCATGGGCGAGAACGTTGCGCATGAAGTGCGGCAGCGTTGCCATGTCGCCGACAGAACCTTGGTGACGGCGGCCTTGAGGCCCTCATGGGCGTCGGAGACGACGAGCTTGACGCCGCGCAGGCTGCGGCGTGTCAGCTTGCGCAGGAACTCCGTCCAGATCGGCTTCCGACATGCCGATCTCCATGCCCAGAACCTCGCGCCGGCCGTCCGTGTAGACGCCGACGGCGATGATGACRACGACGGAGACGATGCGCCCGCCGCGGCGCACCTTCAGATAGGTGGCGTCGATCCACAGATACGGCCAGTCGTCTTCGATCGGCCGTTCAAGGAAGGCCTTCACCTTGCCGTCGATCTCCTCGCACAGCCGCGAGAGCTGGCTCTTCGAGATGCAGCTCATGCCCATGGCCTTGACGAGATCCTCGACCGAGCGCGTCGAGATGCCCTGGACATAGGCTTCCTGGATGACGGCGGTGAGCGCCTTCTCCGCCATGCGCCAGGGCTCCAGGAAGCCCGGGAAGTAGCTGCCTTTCCTGAGCTTGGGGATGCGCAGCTCGACCGTACCGGCGCGTCTCCCAGTCCCGGCCGCGGTAGCCGTTGCGCTGGGCCGTCCGCAGCGGGCTCTTCTCGCCATAGGCGGGGCGCCAGTGGAGGCGCCCACCTCCAACTCCATCAGCCGCTCGGCGGCGAAGTCGATCATCTCGCGCAGGAGATCGGCGTCAGGCATTTTCTCCACAAGCGTGCGCAGGTTCATCATGTCGTCGGTCATCGGTGGTCCTTCCGGTCAAAGTTGGTGTGAGCAACCCGACCCTACCGGAAAAGCGCCGATGACCACCGAACCGCCGMTCGCTCACACAGCGCTTTCAATGGCGCGTTCGCGAGCGGCTTTGCTATTGCCCAGCTACACCACCTGTGGAGACACAACCGGGAAAGGTGTTCCGTACGCAAAGCCGCCTGGAAATCAGCGATGCGTTGCGCCGGAGGCTCGATAAGCCCGGAAGCAACGGCTGATGCAGGGATTGAATTTTCGGCTCGAAAGTAATACCTCTTTCTAAGAGCGCATTACCACAGATTTGAAGGAGCTCGTATGAGCACGACAGTCACAGCGAAGGGCCAAGTCACCATCCCAAAGCCTGTCCGCGACCTGCTGGGGATCGGTCCGGGCAGCAAGGTTGATTTCCACCGGGCGGTCGATGGCAGTATAATGCTTGCTCGCGCCGACAAAAAGCAGCCCGCGAGCCGTTTCGCCAAGCTGCGCGGTCACGCCGGCAAAGGTCTTAGCACAGACGCAATCATGGCACTGACGCGTGGTGAAGCGTGACGCTGGTTGATACCAACGTCCTGCTGGATCTTGTTACCGACGACCCGACTTGGGCTGACTGGTCGGTTGCTCAACTTGAGGCTGCCAGTCTCCTGGGGCCGTTGTTGATAAACGCTGTGGTCTACGCCGAACTCGCTGTTCGATACGATCGGATCGAGGCGCTCGATGGTTTTCTCGGCCAGGCCGGCTTGGAAATGGCGCCAATTCCACGTGCGTCGCTTTTCCTTGCCGGAAAGCTGTTCACGCGATACCGCAAGTCTGGTGGATCGAGAACCGGTGTGCTTCCCGATTTCTTCATCGGCGCTCACGCAGCAGTCAATCAGCTTTCCTTGCTGACCCGTGATGTTGGCCGATACCGGACATATTTTCCGTCGTTGAAGCTGATCACGCCGGATACCTAAGGTATACAGCAGCTATGCCAATTGAATTCTCTGCTTTCTGGGGCAGGGAGGGGGCTATCGGCCATTGCAGGCCGCTCGCTTTGGTCAGATTGACGCGGAAGCGGTCGCTGCGGCGCTGGTATTTGCGTCCGCAAGGCGCTTCAACACCATGGGCGACCCGATCGGATCGACCTCGGAAAGGACCATGACCCCGGCGATGACAACGCAAAACTTGGATTGACAACCACCCGCAATTAAAGGGCCGCTTCACAAGCATGTCACGCCTGCTTAACGCTGTCATCACGCCTGCATGGCAATCTATCGTTCGCAGGGTTTAGAGGTGCCAGGTTGCAAACCTACCCTCCATATCACTTGCGAAGTAACAAAGGAGGCTTACATGACTAAGATCATTCTTGCATGGATAGCAGTCCTCACGACTATCACATTGGTTTACGCTGGCGGCATTTCAGGAAGAGATTGCCGTGAGGTAAACGGTCATCAATCTTGTGTTAAGATAAATGACGCTGAGGGGAATTGAGGAGGCTGTTGCTTAGGAGACCCTCTTCTGGCCTATCACGTCGCCGCTAGTACAGTTGTCGATCCGCGCGGCGGGTGGCCAATTTTGGCGACTGACGCGACCGAAAGGATTTGGAGGGCCGCCATCAATCGAACCTTTCAGGCGGTCAACATACGCTTGATGGTTCTGTTGAGGTCGTGCCTTCCATTCGGCCTATCAGTTGCAACATAAAGGCCTGCTGGTCGAGGGGGGGGGCGGCAGGCCCCAGTTTGGCGCGCTAGCGCTTCTGCCCGATGTCGATGCGCGCCGCTGACCTCTACCTTACCACTCTTTCGGACGTAGCTCCCTAGAGCGCCAAGCACGTCCAGAATGTCCTTGGCGACGAGCGCACGACAATGACATGACGACTCCGAACGCTCATGGTCTCAATCACGCTTCACGTCGCCAGTCTTCCTTTCAAACGCTCACGTTTGACCAGCATCCCGAGAGGCGACGACTGTCGCATCTCTAACCGGCTCATGTGTCGCATCTCTGTAAGCGCGATTTTCCCTGCACGTTGACGGCGTCGCTTTTGAGGGATGGTAATTCCCCGTTTTTAGCGGGCTTCATGGTAGAATTCACGCAGCCATTTTCAGTTTCTGTGCGGGTGTGATGCCGCCGATTCCCATATTGGGCCGTTCGTTGTTGTAGGTCCAAAGCCACCCTGTGGCGAATTCCTGTGCCTCCTCGATACTTTCAATGATGTATTGGTCGAGCCATTCATGTCGGACGGTGCGATTGTAGCGCTCGACATAGGCATTTTGCTGCGGTTTTCCTGGCTGAAGATGGCTCAAGGCAATGCCCTGCTTCTCAGCCCATTCCATCAGTTTGCCACTGACATATTCAGGCCCATTATCCACACGAATTGCGAACGGTTTGCCGCGCCATTCGATGATCTGGTTCAGGCTGCGGATGACGCGCTCGGCAGGAAGTGAGAAGTCCACCTCGATGCCCAGCCCTTCGCGGTTGAAGTCGTCCAGGACATTCAGCAGCCGGAATTGCCTGCCGTCTTCCAAACGATCCGCCATGAAGTCCATCGACCAGACCATGTTCGGCGCTTCCGGTACGGCCAGAGCGTCGGGCTTGTCCCGTTTCAGTCGCTTGCGTGGCTTGATCCTGAGGTTTAACTCCAGCTCGCGGTAGATGCGATACACGCGTTTATGGTTCCAGCGATGCCCCCGGACATTGCGCAGGTAGAGGAAGCACAAGCCGAAGCCCCAGCTCTTCTTTGCCCGCGTTAACCCGATGAGTATGTCAGCGATCTGCTCGTTCTCGTCGTTCAGCTTGGCGCTGTAACGATAGCAGGTCTCGCTGACCTCGAAGGTGCGGCAGGCGAGCGCAATGCCCACCGCGCGCAACGCCACTGCTTTCCCAGCCATCTCCCGGCGTTGAGATGGCCGAGTCATTTTTTTCCAAGAGGCTCCTTCAGCAGCTCGGCCTGCATGCTCATCTCGGCATACATCTTCTTCAGCCGACGGTTCTCGTCCTCCAGAGCCTTCATCTGGCTGATCATCGACGCGTCCATGCCACCGTATTTGACTCGCCATTTGTAAAAGGATGCCGTGCTCATTCCGTGTTCGCGGCACAACTCCGGCACTGGGACCCCACCTTCCGCCTGGCGAAGGATTGCAAGGATCTGGGGTTCGCTAAATCTGCCCGTCTTCATCAAAATCTCCTCGATCATAAAGCCCGAGAAAATTCTACTTTTGAAGCACGTTATTCGGCGGGGGGATTACCGGGCCGCGCGGCTTTTTCTTGCTGGCCTACTTGTCGTCGACTTGCTCGCCTTGTCCACGGCCCAAGGCCGAAACGGTGGGCATGGCGGCAGGTTCTTCAACCGGCGATCTCATCGCCMAAAAGCTGATTGTTGATCTTCAGCCGGGTGTTTTCCCACGAAGCGCCTCGTTTTCCTCACGGAGGGCCGCGTTGTGAGTGCGAAGCGCGTCGACCTGTGTTGAAAACGAATAGACCTGATCAACCAGCCCACTCACCGAAGAGCGCAATGCATTCCGCGAAAGCGTGTCTGCTAATCAGGCGAGGGGAGGCGCCTCTTTTTCATGGCCTGGGACAATCATGATTTGCCCCAAGCGTGGAACCTTCGCACCCAAAGACAGAATTCCAGTCGGGTTCTTATCCACAACTGTAAGGGCAAAATGCTGGTTGAAGAGTGGGGCACCAAATGAGCCTGCTCAAAAACATACCAGGTCGTTTCTGACCCCACGTCAAAAACACGGTTCAGAGAGCGCCTCAGCTTGTCGAGCCGCCAACAAATCGGGGATAACCGAGAAACAGTTCTGCCTTCTTGCCGAGAATGCCGCCAGCGGCATTGATGTCCTCAATGGCCAGCTTCCAGCCCACTTCGGCCGTCTTGCCGATCGACGCGCCGCCGCCGGTCATCGACATGATGCCGCCGATCTTGATGGTCTCTTCGGCCTGCGTAATGCCGGCAGACAGGGCTAAGGCCGCCACCGAAACCGTTCCGACGGCCGTACGACGTGTAATGGAAGTATTCCATTGGAAGTTCATGCGTTTCTCCTCCGCTTGTTCCAATCGTCAGCCAGTCACGGCCGCTCGCTTGCCGCATCGTCCGGTCGGACGATGAGCCGCTTTTCGTTAACTCAAGCGTTCGAAGCACGCGGTAAGAGCTTCGGGTGCAACGGTTTCAAGCTCGATCGAATTTTTGATTGTGGGATGGCGGCCGCTTCTGATGCGATCGGTTATGATCGAACCGACATCGAATTGTGGGTTTGGCATTGATCTAAGCAAGCACGAATGGAGCCTTGCCGGACCAATGCCCGGTATTGCCGTCCCTGCGCCGCACGGCTTCCACGGAAACGGCCCGGCTAGGGCTTGCCGTCTCTGGCACCTCTAGTCTTTTCGGACGAGGCCAATGGCGAGTTTGCAATACGTAATGCCCGGGTCAGGTTGCACCATCGGGGGATGTTGGTCGGTCTGCAAGGGGGAGATAGCTGCTTTGGTTGCCAAGCGGGGTCCAGTATCCAGTGCCTGCGCCGGGCGAGATCGATTTTGCCTTCGAGTCAATATCAGAGCTCGTGGAGGCCAAACTCAACTGGCGGCTCTGAGTGGCGCAGTTGGGATTGGCCGACGCCAGCTGGCACAATCGCTGGACGGTATTGTGAAGCACGCGGACCAGAACGATCGAAGAGCGTAACCGCCAAAGCGGGGTTGTCCGGACAGGACGATCGCCTGAGAAAATTCTACATGGGGGGAAGAAATCATGTCAGTCGACCATCTGCGCGCAAAGCTCTCCGGCTCTGGCCCGGCGTTGTTTTTCCCGGACCCCGAGGTTCCGGCGATCTTCAATTTCGACCAAGGCCTCGCCGCACCCGAGACCTTTCCCACTGACGATCTTGTGCGTCTTGCCCGCAAGGCTCTCGATGAGCATGGCGCCAAGGTGCTTGACTACTTCGACCCCGCCACCGGCTATGAGGAGCTGGTTTTCGGTTTCAAAGGCCTGCGCAAGGAGATCGCCGACCGCATCGAGCGCACCCAGGGCAAGCAACTTGGCACGCTCGGCGTCATCCTGACCTCGGGCTCGGTGCAGGGCATCGCTCTCGCTGCCAACGGCTACGTCAACCCGGGCGACGTCGTTGTCGCCGAAGCCGCGTCCTTCCCCTATGCGCTGCGATTCATGCAGATGGCTGGCGGCGACTTGCGTACCGTGCCGGTCGACGATCACGGCAT
The DNA here is from genome assembly GCF_056401815.1 of Aminobacter sp. P4_D5. NCBI lineage: Bacteria > Pseudomonadati > Pseudomonadota > Alphaproteobacteria > Hyphomicrobiales > Phyllobacteriaceae > Aminobacter > Aminobacter sp. P4_D5. The sequence goes on from NZ_JBFUIP010000073.1 coordinate 24,856, forward strand.
GGACATCGACTCGCTTGAGGCACTGCTGGAGAAGGTCAAAGCCGAGGGCAAGAGGGTCAAGGTCGTCTATACCATCCCGACCTTCCAGACACCGACCTGCACAGAAATGTCCGTGCCGCGCCGGCGCCAACTGCTGAAGCTCGCGAGCGAACACGACTTCCTTATCATTGAGGACAATGTTTACGGCGACCTGCGCTTTGCCGGCGAGGAACTGCCGACCCTGCTTAGCCTCGACACCGACGACCGCGTCATCCAATGCGGCAGCTTCTCCAAGATCGTCGCGCCCGCGCTGCGCCTCGGCTGGGTCGCCGGACCGACTGCGGCCATCGAACCCATCGCCGCCGTGCGTCAGGACCTCGGTGTCAGCCAATGGCACGCCCGCGTCATGACTTCCTACATCGCCGAGGGCCTGCTAGACGAGCACATCGCGCAGGTTAACAAGGTTTACAAAAGCAAGGCCGAGACGGCGGCGCGCGCCGTGCGCGACTATTGCGGGAACTACGTCACCTTCCGCATGCCGCAAGGTTCTTTCTACCTCTGGCTCGAGATCGACGAACGCGTCGACTGGCTGCGCGCTGCCGAGATGTCGGCCAAGGAAGGCATCTTCTTCCGCCCCGGTGAGCGCTTCATGGGCGAGACCGACGGCCGCCAGTTCCTGCGCCTCGCCTACAGCCATGTCAGCGAGGACATAATTGAACGCGGCATCAAGAAGCTGGGCGAGATACTCAGTGCTTGCGCCAGGATTCCGGCATGACTTTAGCTGCGCGTACGATCGCGCGGGGATTCGTCTATCCCGAATGCCCCCGCTGGCATGACGGCCAACTCTGGTTCGCCGACCAGCACGACGGCCTCGTATATGTGCTCGAGGGCGACGGAGCCTGCAGTGACAGCTTCGCCGTTTCAGGCGGCCCGTCCGGGATGGGCTGGCTGCCCGATGGCAGTCTGCTCGTCGTGTCGATGAACGACCGTAAGCTATTCAGGCGCGGACGCGACGGCAGGCTCATGCTGCATGCGGATCTCTCCGGCGTCCACCCTTTTCATTCGAATGACATGGTCGTAGACGCTGAAGGCCGCGCCTATGTCGGCAATATTGGCTTTGACTTTTATGCCGGCCAGGCGCCGGCGCCGACCGTGCTCGCCATGGTCGCGCTGGATGGTACAGTTGGCGTCGCTGCCGATGGTTTGATGTGCCCGAATGGCGCGGTCATTTCGCCCGACGGCCGTACGCTAGTCATCGCAGAGTCGATGGCTGCCCGTCTGACCGCCTTCGACATCGGCGCCGACGGCAGCCTGTCCAACCGACGTCTTTTTGCCGCACTAGAGGGTCACGTGCCAGACGGTATCTGCCTCGACGCCGAGGGATATATCTGGGCGGCTTCGCCGTACAAAAAGGTCGTGCTAAGGGTGAGTCCGTTTGGCGAGATTGTCGATTGCGTCGAAATCTCCGACGCCAATCCCTATGCCTGCAAGCTTGGCGGCAAGGATGGTCGCGACCTGTTCATCTGCGTTGCGCCACACCATGATCCCGAAGTCACGGTGAAGCTCAGGGGAGGGCGCATCGATGTTGCTCGCGCCCCAACGCCTGGAGCCGAACGACAATGAGTGAAACCTCTACCAAGCGCTTCAACCCGCCTGATATGGCATTCGCCGGCATGAGCCAGGCCGTTGGCTGCGGCGACTTCGTGATGCACTCTCTGAAGGACCGGCAGGTTGTGTGCATAGGCGATCCGGCCGGTCAGACCGAACAGTGCTTTCACAACATCGAAGCTACGCTCGCCGAGGCCGGACTGAAGCTCGATCATGTAGTGTCGGTACGTAGCTACCTCACCAGCCGCGACGCCTATCACGGCTATGCGGCAGTCAAGAACCGCATATTCGCAGACAATCCGCCGGCGGCTTCGGCCGTCATTGTCAACGAGCTGGTCCTGCTTGACCTGCTGGTTGAGATCGAAGTGGTTGCTTGGCGTCACGCGCTTGGCAACCCGGCTTCAGAGTAAAGTTGCCTCAATCGACTTGTCCGAGCCGGTAGGTTAGCTCAGCGGCCTGCCTTCGCAGTCCGAACCGGTCTAGTTCCTCGACTTTGTCAATTACCATTTATGGCATCAAGAATTGCAAACGAGTCCAGGTCAATTACGACTATGACAGTATTGGCATGCTGCGGTCTCGCCACACGCATTTGCTTATCGGCATCTCGCCACAGGCTCACAGTCGATAGTGGGAAACGGTGACCCGGAGGCGTTAGGCAAGATCTACGTCAAGAGATACATCGAGGTTGCAAAATGAATATCGCGACTGAACACCGGGTAGAAAACAGCACCGGCGACTTCGCAAGGTTTATCAGCGATGAGATAGATCGGGCCCTAGCGCGTTTGGACAACGATTTTGGCGCAAATCAGCTTAACTCAGGGGCAAAAGTTTTTGGGCGCGACGCGTCGTTGGTCTCCATGCTACCGCCAATCGATGACCATTCCCACAGTATCGCTCAAAACCATTTGGCCGATCTGGCGTCTAAAGTCGTCCATGCCATTGCGACCGAAGCAGTCCGTCGTTTTGCATTGAATGACAGTCCGGCGATTTGGCGCCCCGTCGGAGTGGAGTCCGACGCGTATGTGCCCGTGTCTGGAGACACCCATGGTCCGTGTGGTGAGCTCGATTCAATGTTGATGGAAGATTGGGCAGGTCAGGTTGCTGGTCAGACCTATCTGGAAGAAAATCTTCGTATCCCAAGATCGACATTGCATTTGTGGAAGCGACGCAATGAAGTAATTGCACTGCGGACAGGGCGTCGCAAGCACGTATTTCCTTTGGCGCAATTCATTGATGGGCGCCCTGTTTCTGGGATACGAGATGTACTTTCTATAATTTCGGACCCACGTGTTAGCTGGTATTGGCTAAGCCGCCCTTGTGCTGATCTCGATGGTTGCGTGCCAATCGAGATGCTCAGGCGTGACCGTGTTGCGGAAGTCACCGCGGCCGCTTGCGCCTTTTCGCTAGGAGGCGAAACGTCTTCATAGATTGTCATGCTTTGGAAAGCCCGGAGCACGGTGTGAAGCTGGCGAGTGGAACGGGTAGGGGACCGAGGGCAATAGACCGCTCACAATGGGGAAACCCGATGACTCGGCACAAAAGGCGCTGCACGAAATTGGGTAGGCAGGCCCCTCAAAAAGCATCCCTGCCTCTGTATGGCAAAGACCAGGGGCCCCAAACGACGGGCCCCGAATACGGATTGCTTGCCAATATCACTCACTTTTTCGCCGATGCGCTGGCTACTGGTGTTGTTAAATCCCGCTATGCCTTTGCAAGGCGTCGTCTGTTGCTGGGGTTCACAGATTCCCGCCTTTAAGTATTTCAGGTTTGTTATTGCACAATTTGAACAAAAATGCATTGCAAGTGCACAATCTGAACTGGTTAGACGATATGTACAGTACAGAAATATAGATTTGTATCGGAACTGCAACAGTTAGCAAAAGATAATCGAGGTATCTAATAAAATCTGGCAATGTTTGTTGATCGTTTGTTTCAAATGGGCGATGTCGGTTCGACCAGGGACGGTGTGGGAGCATCAGACTTTTGGGCCTGAGGACAGGAAGGGTCGCTGTCTCCAGAATGTCAGACCCGTTTTTAGAATTGACTTGGGAGAATCAGGAAATGAATATTAAGAGCCTTCTTCTCGGCTCCGCTGCGGCTCTGCTCGCAGTCTCCGGCGCTCGTGCGGCCGACGCTGTTGTCGTCGCTGAGCCGGAGCCCATGGAATACGTTCGCATCTGCGACGTTTACGGTGCAGGCTTCTATTACATCCCCGGCACTGAGACCTGCCTGAAGATCGGCGGCCTCGTTCGTTACCAGATCGACTGGGCCCAGAACATCGGTGATAACGGCTGGAACAAGCAGGCACTTATGCGTCTGAAGTTCGATGCCCGTTCGGAAACCGAATACGGCACGTTCCGTCGWTACATCGAGTTCCAGG
>NZ_JBFUIP010000074.1:0-28767 GCF_056401815.1 Aminobacter sp. P4_D5
AGATGACGCGCCAGGGCACAACCACGGTTGCCGCCTATTGCTCGGTGCACAAGCAGTCGGCCGAGGCCTTCTTCGCTGAATCGCACGAGCGCAACATGCTCAACATCGCCGGCAAGGTAATGATGGACCGCAACGCGCCCGATGGCGTGCTGGATACGCCGCAGACGAGCTATGACGACACCAAGGCGCTGATAACGGAATGGCATGGCAAGGGCCGGCAGCACGTCGCCATCACGCCACGCTTTGCCATCACGTCGACGCCCGAGCAGATGGAAATGGCCGGGCAACTGGCACGAGAACATCCCGACCTGCACATCCAGACGCATCTGTCGGAAAATCACGCCGAGATCGCCTTCACCCAGGAGCTCTATCCCTGGTCGCGCGACTACACCGACGTCTACGAACATTACGGTTTGCTCGGCAACCGCACGCTTCTGGGCCACTGCATCCATCTGGGCGAGCGCGAGTCCGACGCGATTTCCGACCATGGCTCGATCGCCGTGTTCTGTCCGACGTCGAACCTCTTCCTTGGCTCAGGCCTGTTCGACTACCAGCGCTATCGCCGGCGCGACAAGCCGCTCAGGATCGCCATCGCCACCGATGTCGGCGGCGGCACCAGCTATTCGATGCTGCGCACCATGGACGAGGCCTACAAGGTCATCGCCCTCAATGGCGAGAAGCTCAATCCGCTGGCCTCTTACTGGCAGTTGACGCGCGGCAACGCCGAAGCACTGTCGATCTCCGACAAGGTGGGAACGCTCGAGGTCGGAACCGATGCCGACATCGTGGTACTCAATGCCCGCGCCACGCCAGGCATGCGGCTTCGCATGGAGCGTGCCGGGACGCTGGCCGAAGAGCTGTTCCTGCTCCAAACGCTCGGCGACGACCGCGCCGTGGTCGAGGTCTATGTCGCGGGAAGGGCTGCCAAGACGACAATGGATCAGGCCGCATGACCTTGCGTCATTCGCCCGCGTCTGCCATGTGAGCCGTGGACGCAGGGAGAGGAGCGGACAATGGCAGCAGCCGAAGATATCAAGAAGATCGCCGAGCAGGAGGCGCGTCTTGTCTTCGAAGGCTTCGACGAAGCCGCAGCCTTCGACATAGGCTCCTTGATCCGCACGCGCGGGCTGGCTGAAAACCTCCCCATCATCGTCGACATTCGCCTGTGGGATCGCGCGTTGTTTTACTGCGCGCTGCCGGGCTCGACGGTCAACAACACTGAGTGGGCACGCCGCAAGGTCAACGTCGTCAAGATGTTCCACCGCAGCAGCTACCGCATGGTGCTGCAGAAGGCGCGCGAGGACCGCACCTTTCCGGTCGGCGACGCGCTGCCGATCGAGGACTATGTGCTGGCCGGCGGTGGTTTTCMGATCCGTGTGAAGGGTGTGGGCGTCGTCGGCGCCATCGCCGTTTCGGGGCTACCTGAGCGGCAGGATCACGAGGTGGTTGTCGCCGCAGTCTGCGATTATCTCGGCATCGACCGGCAAGAACTCGCGCTCGGGCCGGCATGATTTGAGCATGGCGCTGCCCCTCACCCTTACCCTCTCCCCGTAAGGACGGGGAGAGGGGGCGTAGATGTTGCCGCTTGTCCCTTCTCCCCGTACTTCACGGGGAGAAGGTCCCGGCAGGGGGATGAGGGGCCGAGCGACATGAAAGCAAAGCGTATAGCGAGTGCCCGGATGACCACTTTCGAACCTAGACGCTTCCTCATTAGCATCTTCGAGGCCGCTGTCGCGGCAGCCGATCCAGAACTCACAATCCGCCGCCATCTGCCGGAAAAGCCCAAAGGGCGCACCATCGTCATTGGTGCGGGCAAGGGTTCGGCGCAGATGGCTGCCGCTTTCGAAAAGGCCTGGGACGCACCGCTCGAGGGCGTCGTCGTCACCCGCTACGGCTTTGCCGCACCTTGCGAGCGTATCAAGATCATCGAGGCGTCGCATCCGGTGCCCGATGCCAACGGCCTCGAAGCCTCCAAGCTGCTGCTCCAGACCGTGTCCGGCCTCACCGAAGACGACCTCGTCGTGGCGCTGGTTTCGGGTGGCGGCTCGGCATTGCTGCCGTCGCCGGCCGGCAGCCTGACGCTTGCCGACGAGATCGCCGTCAACGAGGCGCTGCTTGCCTCCGGCGCGCCGATTTCGGCGATGAACACCATTCGCAAGCACATCTCGACGATCAAGGGCGGCAGGCTCGCCGCCGCTGCCCATCCGGCGCGCGTCGTCTCTCTCGTCGTCTCCGACATTCCCGGCGACAATCCAGCACTGGTTGCTTCCGGGCCGACCGTGCCGGATGAAGCGTCACGCGCGGACGCGCTCAGGCTGATCGAAACCTACCGCATCGCGCTGCCGGCCAATGTCATGGCGCACATCAACTCGGTGGATGCCGACGCGCCAGGGCCGGATGACAAGCGCTTCGCCCGCAACGAGGTCCATGTCATCGCTTCGGCGGCTGTGTCGCTCGACGCGGCAGCGGATGCGGCGCGCCGGCTGGGCGTCGAAACCGTCATCTTGTCCGATGCCATCGAGGGCGAGGCGCGCGAGGTCGGCGGCGTACATGCGGCGATCGCCCGCGAAGTCGCCATGCGCAACCGTCCCTTCAAGAAGCCGGTGCTGATTCTGTCCGGCGGCGAGACGACGGTGACGCTGCGTGCAAAAGGCAAGGGCGGGCGAAACAGCGAATTCCTGCTCGCCTTCGCCATCGGCATCGACGGTGTGGCCGGTATCGACGCGCTTGCTGCCGATACCGACGGCATCGACGGTTCCGAAGACAATGCCGGCGCCTTCGCCGACGCTACGACGGTCGCGCGTATGCGGGCCGCCAGCGTCGACGCCAAGGCGATGCTCGCTGGCAACAATGCGTGGACCGCATTTAACGCCGTCGGCGATCTGTTCGTGCCGGGACCTACGGGCACGAATGTCAATGATCTCAGGGCTATTCTGGTGAGGTAGGCTGTCCCCGTGCAAAACAGTTGACATGGTGGGACTGCAGACCACCGGGACCTGACGTTCACGGTGGTCTTGATTTATTGAATGGTGTGAACTATAGTTCACGCATGTTCGAGGTCCGTCAGACCGACACATTTCGAGAATGGTTTGATGGGCTTCGGGATTTGGTGGCCCGGCGCAAGATCGCCCAGCGCATTGTCCGGCTCGAAGCTGGGCTCTTTGGCGACGTGAAATTCTTCGACGGTATTGGCGAATTGCGCGTCGATATGGGGCCAGGCTATCGCGTCTATTTCGTACAGCGCGGAAGAGTGGTGATCATCCTGCTGAGTGGAGGCGACAAGTCCACTCAAGGTCGAGATATCAAGCAGGCGCTGGAAATGGCAAAAGAGGTGTAAGTCATGTCTCTCAAGACAACTCCTTTCGATGCTGCGGCGTATCTCGATACACCTGAATCGCAGGCCGAGCTGCTCACTGATGCTTTCGAAACAGGCGACGCCGGCTACATTGCGCGCGCACTGGGTGTCGTGGCGCGCGCTCGCGGAATGAGCCAGGTTGCAAAGGACGCCGGAGTAACGCGAGAGGGGCTGTACAAGGCTCTCAGCGCCGAAGGCGATCCGCGACTGACGACTCTCCTTGGCGTCGTCAGGAGTCTCGGCCTGACCGTCACGGTCCATCCTGCGGTAAAGCCCTGATCTTCTTCGGCCGCTCTACACCTCGTGCAGATAGAGATGATAATCCAACTCGCTCACCGTACGAGCGACGCGGAAATATTCGGCTTCCTTGATCGCCGTGAAGGTGCGGTGGAGATCGTGGCCCAGCGCCTCGCGCAGGAATTCAGACGCTTTTGCCGCTTCGATCGCGGTGCGCCAGTCGGCCGGCATCACTCCGTTCGTGCCCGCCGCCTGCTCGTAACCATTGCCTGTCGTCTCGGGGCCGGGGTCCAGCTTTTCATCCAGCCCCTTCGAAATGCCGGCGAGAATGGTCGCTGCCACCAGATAGGGGTTGGCGTCGACGCCCGAGGGGCGGTGCTCGATGCGGCGGTTCCTGGTGTCGCCCGCCGGCACGCGCAGCGCCACCGAGCGGTTGTTGACGCCCCAGGTGGGGGCCACCGGCGCGTAGGATTGCGACACGAAACGGCGCCACGAATTGGCGTGCGGTGCGAATACCAGCATCGATTCCGCCATGGTCGCGGCGAGACCGCCGAGCGCGTGCAGAAGCTTCGGCTGCCACTCGCCTTCCTTGGCTTCGGTGAAGACGTTGTTGCCGTCCTTGTCGAGCAGCGAGGCGTGGAAATGCATGCCAGAGCCGGCATATTTTTCGATCGGCTTGGCCATGAAACAGGCGGTGACGCCGTGTCGGCGCGCCTGGGCGCGGACGATGCGCTTGAGCATGATCAGGTCGTCGGCCGCCTGCATCACATCCTTGCGGTAGCGTAGCGTCAGTTCGTATTGGCCCGGCGCATATTCGGAGATCACCGTCTCGGCCGGAATGCCCTGCAGCTTGGCTGCGGCGTAGATGTCGGAGAACAGCGGCTCCATGCCGTGCAGATGGTCGACCGAATAGACCTCCGTCTTGCCCGAAGCACGGCCGTCGAGCACCGCGCGTGCCGGCTGGACCTTGCCGTCGCCGTCGCGTTCGTTGGACAGAAGGAAAAATTCGAGCTCGAAGGCGCCTGCTGGATACAGGCCCTTTTCGGCCAGCCGGTCGACCTGGCGCTGCAGCGCCAGCCTGGGGTCCGAGGTCATCGGCGCGCCGTCGAGATGATACATCGACATCAGCAACTGGCCACGCGCCGGGCTCGTGCCATAAAGCGGCTTCAGCGTGCCTGGAATTGGCCAGGCCCTGAGGTCGCCGTCGCCGGAATCCCAGATCAACCCGGTTTCGTGGACGTCCTCGCCTGTTATGTCCAGGCCAAGGATGGAGATCGGCAAATGCCGGCCACCTTCGTAGAGGCCTATCAGTTCATGGCGGCGGATGATCTTGCCGCGGCCCACGCCATTGGCGTCGGTCAAGACGATGTCGAAGGCTTCGATGTCGGGATTGGCGTCGAGGAAGGCTCTGGCCTCGTCGATGGTCGAGCCGGAAGGAGATGTCATGATCTTACTCAATTGTCCTGATGCCTTGTCTCACGCCGAAAGCGTGGCGGCAATATCGCCGAAAGCCGCAACCAGCCTGTCGACCTGCCGCGCCGATGTATCAGGCGAAACCAGCATCATGTTGTGGAACGGCGCGATCAGCACACCGCGATTGACCAGCGCTACATGCACTGCTGCTTCAAGCCGAGAGGCGTGCGCCGTCTCAGCCTCGCCGCCGTTGCGCAAAGGTCCCGGCGCGCAGATGAACTCGACCCGGGCGCCAACGCGCATGACATGCCAAGGCAGCTTGTGCTTGCGGATGGCCTTGTCGAGGCCGGACGCCAGCCGGTCTGCCAGCTTCTCCATGTGGGTGTAGTTTTCCTCGGTCATCACCTCTTCGAGGGCAGCGCGCATCGCCGCGAACTGGAGAGGATTGGCCGACAGTGTGGTGCCCATGCCGGAATAGCCCGGCTCCTTGGTCCTGTTGTAGTCGGCGTAGCGGACCGCGACGTCCTCGCTCATGCCCCAGACACTCGCCGGCACGCCGCCGGCGACAGGCTTGCCGAGCACGAACAGGTCGGGCTCGAGGCCGTGCTTCTTGGTGTAGCCGCCGGGGCCGGTTGAGATGGTGTGTGTCTCGTCGATCAGCAGCAGCGTGCCGGCCTTGCGCGTCAGCTTGCGCACGCCTTCGAGGAAGCCAGGGTCGGGCAGAACCATGCAGCTATTGGTCAATACCGGTTCGGTGATCACGCAGGCGACATCGCCATGGGCAAGTTCGGCTTCAAGAGCCGGCAGGTCGTTGAATTCGACGATGCGGGTGCGTGCGGTGAGGTCGCGGAACTCGCCAGCGAGGCCCGGCCGGTTGACCGGTTTGCCGTCCTTCAGCCGCACCATCGTTTCGTCGACAGCCCCATGGTAGCAGCCGTTGAAGACCAGAATTTTGTCGCGGCTGGTCACCGCGCGGGCCACACGCAAGGCGAAGCGATTGGCGTCGGTGGCGGTGGTGGCGATCTGCCAGTGAGGCAGGCCGAAGCGCTCGGACAAAAGCAAGCCAAGCGTCAGCGAATCTTCCGACGGCAGCATGTAAGTCAGCCCTCGTCCGGCCTGCCGACGAATGGCGCGCGCAACCGGGGCAGGGGAGTGACCGAACATCGACCCAGTGTCGCCGAGGCAGAAATCGGCGAGCCTGTTGCCGTCGATGTCGGTGATGGTGGCACCGCTCGCCTTGTCGACGAGGATCGGGAACGGTGTCGGCCAGTCGTTCATCCAGTGCATCGGCACGCCACCGAAGAACCCAGCGACACCATTGCCGAGTGCGGCTTGCGATTTCGGCCGCGCCTGGCGAAAGATCTCGGCCTCGGTCGCCGCAAGCTCCGATATGCGCGACAGGGGCACGCCGCCTTCGCTGGCTTCAGGTCGTTCGATGCGGTTCATCATGGCTCCCGAATGATAGCAGGGGCCACTCTAGCCAGTCGGCTGCTGAAACTTCAATTGGCCGTTCGCGGGGCGTCGATTGGCGCAGGAACAGCAAATGGGCCGGTCGTGCAGGCGCTGGAGCTTGCGGCTGGCGCGGTCGCTGCGGCGCAAGCCATCCAGCGCAGCGCGCGTAGGTTAAGCTCAGCCGGCGATATCGATGACGCCGCAGTCGCCGGCAGCACTGCCGAAGGCGATGCGGCGTTCTTCCTTGTCCCAGGCCATCGAGGTGATCGCGCCCTTGCCGGGGCGGCGCAGCAGCACCTCCTTGGCGTCGGCGAAACGCACGGCCATCACCATGCCGTCTTCATAACCGATGGCGACGATGTCCTCGCTTGGATGGCAGGCGACCGAGGTCACCATTGAGTTGCCGCGCGTCCCGAGTTCGAGCGGGGCCTTGCCCATTGGGCCGTCCTTGCCGACGAAGGGCCACACGATCGCGGCGGGTGCGCCGGAGCTTGCCAGCCACTTGCCCTTGGCGCTCCACGACAGGCTCTTCACCTTGGCGGGATAGCCGGTCATGCGCATGTGCTTGGCATCAACCAGTTTCCAGCCATGCAAGGCGTTTTCCTGCATGGTGGTCACGAGGAAGGCGCCATCTGGCGAAAATGTCACGCCGGTATGCGCCCCAGCCCATTCAAGCTCCACCGGCTTGCCTTCGGCAGCCGGGAAATGCAGCGTCGCGCCGTTGTAGCGGGCAATGCCGATGCGCATGCCCTTCGGCGAAAAGGCGATGCCCTCGACCGAACGCGGGTGCGAAAACTCCTTGGCCTTGCCGTCGGCGAAGCGCACCCAGGCGCTACGCCCGCTGGCATAGGCGACAGCGCCTTGCGGGCCGGTGGCGATGGAGGTGACCCACTTCTTGCCGATGCTGGCGAGTTCTTCTGTCGCACCCGACGAGGCCAGCGACATCACCTTGCCGTCTTCGCCGCCTGAGATCATCAGGTCGTTCTTGGCGGTGGTGGTAGCTGACAGCAGGCCGTCATGCAGCTTGACCGACTTCTGGCCGTGATCGAGCCAATGCACCATGCCGTCGGCGAGCGCGAAGAACGGAATGTCATTGAGGAAAGCGGCGGTGACGCAATGTCCGTCGAGATCAAGCGGGGCGACTGTCGGCATAAGAGACTATTCCATTCGAGATTTATGCTGCCCCTCACCCTTACCCTCTCCCCGTAAACGGAGCGAGGGGGGCGTCGACGTTCCAGCTTGTCCCTTCTCCCCGCGTACGGAGAGAAGGTGCAGGCCCTTCGATAAACTCAGGGTTCGGATGAGGGGGGCAGGGTATTCTGTGAATACGTCGGCGGGCTTAAGCCGCCTGACAGGCCTCAAAACTACGCTTCAGCCGTTCGGCGTCGAGTTCGCGGCCGATGAACACCAGCCGGCTCTCGTGCTTCTCGTCGTCCTTCCAGGCGCGCTGGTGGTCGCCCTCGATGATCATGTGGACGCCCTGGATGACGTAGCGGTCCGGATCGTCCTTGATGGCGATGATGCCCTTGAGGCGCAGGATGTTGGGGCCTTCCATCTGGGTGATCTTTTCGATCCAGGGGAAGAACTTCTTGGAGTCCATCTCGCCGCCGCGCAGCGACACCGACTGCACGGTCACGTCGTGGATCGGCGAAACCGCGCCATGCTCATGATGATCGTGATCGTGATGATGGTGGTCATGATCATGGTGGTGGTGGTCGTGGCCGCAATCGGGGCCACATGCGTGATCGTGGTCGTGATCATGCGCGTCGAGGAAATGCGGATCGTCGGCCAGAACGCGCTTCAAGTCGAAAGCGCCACGGTCGAGCACCTGGTCGAGCGGAACGCCCGCACGGGTGGTGCGGTGGATTTTGGCGGATGGGTTGATGGCGCGGATGGCGGCTTCGACGTCGCGCAGCTCGTCAGCGTTGACCAGGTCGGTCTTGTTGAGCACGACGACGTCGGCGAAAGCGATCTGGTCCTCGGCCTCGCGCGAATCCTTGAGGCGCAGCGGCAGGTGCTTGGCGTCGACTAGGGCGACGACCGCATCGAGCTTGGTCTTGGAGCGCACGTCTTCGTCCATGAAAAACGTCTGCGCTACCGGCACCGGGTCGGCCAGGCCCGTGGTCTCGACGATGATGGCATCGAAGCGGCCGGGACGGCGCATCAGGCCCTCGACAACGCGGATCAGGTCGCCGCGCACCGTGCAGCAGACACAGCCATTGTTCATCTCGTAGATTTCCTCATCGGATTCCACGATCAGGTCGTTGTCGATGCCGATCTCGCCGAATTCATTGACGATGACCGCATAACGCTTGCCGTGGTTCTCAGAAAGGATGCGGTTGAGAAGCGTCGTTTTGCCGGAACCGAGATAGCCGGTCAGCACGGTAACGGGAATTTGGGTCTGAGCTTCGGTCATGGTCGTCCTCGGGATCGAATAGAGGCTCCATATAGGATGCCGCAGGCGCATTTGCACGTCTCAAACGTCATCACGAATACGCCTGCCCGACATTACCGAAATTTCATTAGGAAGTCGGCAGGCCGCTGCCTAGATTGACGGGCCGGGGGGCAACCGACCCAGCAATACAGGAGCCGGGCGCCGATGCAGGACGATCCGTTCCGCGCCAATCTCACCCGCCGCCGGGCGCTCGGCCTCATCGCGGTGACGGCGGGTGGTGGCGCGCTGGTGCCTGCGCAGGTGTTCGCCCAGCAAGCCTCGTCGCAATCCGGAGCCTTGTTGATACCGCAAGCCGGCGTTTGCTCGATCACGCCGGAAGTGACCGAAGGTCCGTATTATTTCGACCCGGAGCTTGAGCGCAGCGACATCACCGAGGGACGCAAAGGCGCTGGCCTGACTGTGCGCCTGCAGATCGTCGACGAGGCTTGCAGCCCGATCGAAGGCGCCCGCGTCGACGTTTGGCATTGCGATGCCCAAGGGCACTATTCGGGTTATCCCGGACAAGGTGATACCCGTGACGTCGACACTACAGGCGAAAAATTCCTGCGCGGCTGGCAGCGTACCGACAAGAACTTCATCTCTACCTTCTGAACCATCTATCCCGGCTGGTATCGCGGCCGCACCACGCACATCCATTTCAAGGCGTTCCCCGGCGAAAGCTCTGTCATGACAGGCCAGATGTTTTTTCCAGACGATCTCAGCGAGCAGATCTTTTCGACGGTCGCGCCCTACAACCAGTGCAGCGGGGAGCGCGACACGATGAACGCCGACGACCGCATCCTGCGTCGCGCCGGCAGCGGCGTGCAGAGCGCTGTGAGCGAAAAAGCTTCCGCCTATGAAGCGGCGATGATTGTTGCGGTAAAAAGAGCCGGATGAGGCTATTCTGCCGGAAGATTTGCCGGCGAATGGTTTCTGTCATCGAACTGTAACATCCGTCTGGCAAGAGCGCTCATGTGGTTGGTCGGTTGCCGGCAAAGCGACATGGCAACAAGTGACCGCGAAGTCGATTGCCAAAGGCCGCGCGACAATTATTCTCGCCCATCACGGTGCGAGGGGCGTGGCGCAGGAGATGCGGATGTCCAAGTCCAACAAAGGCGCGGCGATGAGCCGGCTTCATTCCGTGGCCCGGCTGGCGCGTACCTCGCTCGCCGCGCGGCTGCTTGCCCATGGCTTCTACGCCGGCCAGGACCAGATCATGCTGTCGCTGCACGACGACAACGGCCAGACGCCCGGACAGCTCGCCTCGCGGCTCGGCGTCCGTCCCCCGACCATCACCAAGACCATCAATCGGCTCCAGGCGCAGGGTTTCCTCGAAAAGCGCGCCTCGGATACCGACGCCCGCCAGGCTCATATCTTCCTGACGGAAACCGGTACGGACGCCATTCGCGCCGTGGAGAAGTCGGTCAAGAAGACCGAAAAGCAGGCGCTCAAGGGCTTCGACAAGAAGGATCTGAAGCAGCTTTCCAAGCTTCTGCTGCGCATCGAGGCCAATTTGTCGGACCTCACGCTCATCGACGACGAGGTTGCCGAAGTCGAGGGTGCTGCCGAAGCGGAGCCCGAAGTGGAAGCCGAAGCGGCGGAGTGATCACTTCTTCGGCTGGACCACGACTTTCGCCTTGCCGGACGGCAGCACTTCCCGCATGAGCTGGAAGTAACCTCCGTCCTCGATTTTCCGGCCTGCCAGCGTGTCTCCCCAAAAACCAGCAGAAACAGCAACGCCTTCATCGGCGATCCTGCTGATATTCGCCTCGGGCCTGATTTTCTCCTTCCTCGACACCAGCGCCAAACATCTGGTGACATCGGGTATGGCGGCGCCCTTCGTCACCTGGGTGCGTTTTGCCGTTCACGCGCTCATCGTCATCGTCCTGTTCAAGGCCTGGCGACGGCCAGAACGTCTTGTGCCGCAAAGCCTGAAGCTGCAGATCCTGCGCGCCGTGTTCATGTTTGGCTCGACGATCTTCAATTTCATGGCGCTGCAGACGTTACAGCTCGCCGAAACGGTGTCGATCAATTTCGCCAGCCCGATGGTCATCACCGCGCTTGCCGGACCGCTGCTTGGCGAATGGGCCGGCTGGCGGCGCTGGCTCGCGGTCCTCGTCGGCTTCATCGGTGTAGTCGTCATCACCCGACCGGGCTTCGGCGGCTTCGACATGGGGCATATCTTTTCCCTCTGCGCCATGCTGAGCTCGTCACTCTACACGATCATGACCCGGCAGATGGGCAACCGCGAAACGGCCGAAAGCCTGATCCTCTACTCGGCGGTGGTGCCGGCGATTTTCATGCTGCCGGCGGTCCCCTTGGCCGGTTCGCTGCCGGTGCATGTCTATGACTGGCTTGTGCTGTTCGGGCTCGGCGTGTTCGGCGGCTTCGGCCATTGGCTGCTGATCAAGGCCTACCAGCGCGCGACGGCGACAGCGTTAGCGCCTTATCCCTACCTCCAGATGGTGTGGATGATCATTCTGGGCTGGCTTGTGTTCGACCAGTTGCCGGACCGCTGGACCCTTGCGGGGGCTGCAATCATTGTTTCCAGTGGCCTCTACATCATCCACCGTGAACACACGCTCAGGGTCCGCAACCGTGCTGCGCCAAATGCCGAAACCGAGGAACTGGCAAAAAAGCTTTGATTTGCCGTTGAACAATGGCATACGGCTTTAAACGGTTTAAAAGACCGTTCGTTCACGCTGCGGATGGAGGGCCCGCTGGCTCAGAAGATCAAGCTTTCGACGATCGCTGACGCACTTGGCGTATCGACTGCCACCGTGTCGCTTGCGCTGCGCGATAGCCCCCTTGTCGCTGACGCCACCCGCGACCGCATCAAGCATCATGCCCGAGAGATCGGCTACATCTACAATCGCCGTGCCGCCAGCCTGCGCACTTCGCGCTCGGGCATCGTCGGCGTTGTCGTCCACGACATCATGAACCCGTTCTATGCCGAGATACTGCGCTCGATCGAAAGCGAACTCGACCGCAGCCGGCAGACCTTCATCCTTTCCAACCACTATGACGACCTCGAAAAGCAGCGCACTTTCGTCGACACGCTGCTGCAGCTCGGCGCCGACGGGGTGATCATGTCGCCGGCTATCGGCACGCCGGCCGAAGACATCATCATGGCAGAGGAGAACGGCCTTCCAGCCGTGCTGATCGCGCGTTCGGTCGAAGGTGCAGAAGTACCGGTCTTCCGTGGCGACGATGCCTATGGAACTGCGCTCGCCACCAACCACTTGATCTCGCTCGGCCACAAGCGCATCGCCATGATCGGCGGCACTGACCAGACCTCGACCGGCCGCCACCGCTACCAGGGTTATCTCAACGCCATGGAAGCGGCGGGACTGGAAGTCCTTCCATCGTGGCGCATCGCCGGTCCGCGCACCAAGCAGGGCGGCTTCGAGGCGGCGGGGCAGTTTTTGGCACTCAAGGACAAGCCGACGGCGGCCTGTTGCTGGAACGATCTCGTGGCCATTGGCCTGATGAACGGCATCGCGCGTGCAGGTCTGGTGCCCGGCATCGATGTCTCGGTCACCGGTTATGATGATCTCGAGGAAGCGCAGATCGCAACGCCTGCGCTGACCACCGTATGGAACGGCCAGCGCGAGGTTGGCCGCCGCGCCGCAAGCGCGCTTCTCGACAAGCTCAACGGCCAGTCGGTGCGGCCGTCGCAGGAGCTGATCAAGCCCGAGTTGCATGTCAGGCAGTCCACCGGAAAACCCAAAGAACGCACATGACCGCATCGAACATCGAAGCACCGGTGATCCTGATCCCTTGCCGGATGCATCCGCATGTCACCGAGCGGCTCAAATCGGCATTTCCGCTGATCCACGTCGCCGAAGGCGATCCGGCATTGCTGACGGACGAGACGAAAGCAAACGTTCGCGGCATCGCTTCGATGGGTCGGGTCGATGCCGCCTTTATCGATGCGCTGCCCAATCTGGAGATTATCGCCAATTTTGGCGTCGGTTATGACGCGGTCGACGCCCGCCATGCCGGTGCACGCGGCATCATGGTCACCAACACGCCCGATGTGCTGACCGAAGAGGTCGCCGACACGGCGGTGGGCCTGCTCATCAACACCGTGCGCGAGCTGCCTCGGGCAGAGGGCTGGCTGCGGCAGGGGCACTGGGTCCGCGAGGGCGGCTATCGGCTGACGGCTACGCTGCGCGGCCGCCGCATCGGCATCTTCGGCATGGGTCGCATCGGTTTGGCTATCGCGCGCCGGCTCGAAGCCTTTGGACTGCCGATCGCCTATCACAATCGCCGCCAGGTCGAAGGCCTTGCCTACGATTACCATCCGACGCTGAAGGAACTGGCGCTCGCGGTCGACACGCTGATCTCGGTGGCGCCTGCCACGCCCCAGACCGAGAAGATCGTCAACGCCGAGATTTTTCAAGCACTCGGCGCCAATGGCGTCTTCGTCAATGTCGGCCGTGGCGCTACGGTCGATGAGGCAGCACTGGTCAAGGCGCTGTCGAAGGGCACGATCCTGGCCGCCGGTCTGGATGTCTTCGCCGACGAACCGAATGTGCCGCAAGCGCTGATTGACCTGCCCAATGCTTCGCTCCTGCCGCATGTCGCCTCGGCGACTGTTCATACGCGTCAGGCGATGGCCGACCTTGCGGCCGACAACATCTTTGCGTGGTTTTCCAACGAGCGCCGGGCGCTGACTCCGGTGCCCGAGACCGCGCATGTGACGGCCAAGGGCTAAAGGGCGGACTATTCCGCTGCCGTTCGTGCTGCCTGACGGGCGAGCGCATAGGCCCGCACGGCATCGCCGAATGCCTTGAAGATACGCTGCGAGACGTCGTCGGTGCCGACCCAGTATTCCGGGTGCCACTGCACGCCGACGGCGAACGCACGCGAGTCGCGGACCGAGACGGCTTCGACCGTGCCGTCGGGCGCCACCGCCTCGACCTGCAGCTTCGAACCGAGCCGTTCCACTGCCTGGCGGTGGACCGAGTTGACCAGGATGTCGCCTGGGCCGAACACACCAGCAAGGCAGCTGCCCGGCTTGATGGTGGCCACCTGGTGAATGGCGAAGCGTTCGTCCTGGTTGTCGCTGACAGGCGCCCGGTGATCGGCGATGCCTTCGCGCTCCTGGATCTCGGTGGCGAGCGAACCGCCAAGCGCCACGTTCAGTTCCTGGATGCCGCGGCAAATGGCGAGCAGCGGCACGCCGCGTTCGATCGCCTTGCGGATCAGCGGCATGGTGGTGGAGTCGCGGGCGAAGTCGTAGGGACCATTGGCCTCGGTCGCTTCCTCGCCATAGAGGCGCGGGTCGACGTTCGACTTCGAGCCGGTCAGCATGACGCCGTCGACGGAGGACAAAAGCTCGTCGAGGTCGAGGCGGTCGCCGAAATTGGGCACCAGCACCGGCAGCACGCCGGCACCCGAGATCGCCGCCTCGAGATACTGCTGGGGTGCCGCGTGCCAAGTGTAGTTCTCGAACTGCTTGACGTCGGTCGATACGGCAACGAGCGGCTGGTGCATGATAGCGTTCAAATCCTTATGGGAAGCATGCGGTTTCCTTGCCTACAAAATAGGCGATCCCAAGGCACTTTTCCAACACAAGTTTGCATATCTCGTATGCGCCTGGCAGCGGGGATTAGACTATAGTTTTAGATGCTTGCGCTGCAGCAAGGTTTTCGGCAATCAAACATTCTCCGCCCAGTCTGGCGCGCTTTACTCGCCCCCTTCGCCGTGTATTGATGCCCGCGGCGTTAGTCGTGGGAGGCAATAATTTCCCGAAGCGTCGCACTAGTCTTTCGGTCCAGTATGGGAGGATTTTGATGGATCGCCGTTCATTTATCAGGAAGGCCGGCACGACCGGCGTGGGGGCTGCTGCCGCTGCCGCGACGCTTGCGGCACCGGCAATTGCCCAGTCCAACCCCAAGGTTACGTGGCGCCTGGCCTCGTCTTTCCCGAAGTCACTCGACACCATCTATGGCGGCGCTGAAGTCCTGTCGAAGTATCTGTCGGAAGCCACCGACGGCAATTTCACCATCCAGCCCTTTGCGGCCGGTGAAATCGTTCCGGGCCTGCAAGCAGCCGACGCGGCTGCGGCCGGTACGGTCGAAGCCTGCCATACGGTTGCATATTATTACTGGGGCAAGGACCCCACCTGGGCGCTCGGTGCGGCGGTTCCGTTCTCGCTCAATGCGCGCGGCATCAATGCCTGGCACTACCATGGCGGCGGCATCGACATCTTCAATGAATTCCTCGGCACCCAGGGCCTGTACGGCCTGCCCGGCGGCAATACCGGCGTCCAGATGGGCGGCTGGTTCCGCAAGGAGATCAACACCGTCGCAGACCTTCAGGGCCTSAAGTTCCGCGTYGGCGGYTTCGCSGGCAASGTGCTGGMMARGCTCGGCGTSGTGCCGCAGCARMTCGCCGGCGGCGACATCTAYCCGGCGCTTGAAAAGGGCACCATCGACGCCGCCGAATGGGTCGGTCCTTATGACGACGAGAAGCTCGGCTTCCACAAGGTCGCGCCGTACTATTACTATCCTGGCTGGTGGGAAGGCGGTCCGACCGTCCACTTCATGTTCAACAAGGCCAAGTTCGAAGAACTTACCCCAGCCTACAAGTCGCTGCTGCGAACGGYTGCCCAGGCAACCGATGCGAACATGCTGCAGAAGTACGACCACCTGAACCCGACCGCCATCAAGAGCCTGGTTGCCAACGGCGCCCAGTTGCGGCCGTTCAGCCCTGAAATCCTCGCGGCCTGCTTCGAAAAGTCCAACGAAGTCTATGCCGAGATGGAAGCGACCAACCCCGGCTTCAAGAAGATCTGGGATTCGATCAAGGCGTTCCGCAAGGACCACTATCTGTGGGCACAGATCGCAGAGTACAACTACGACACCTTCATGATGATCCAGCAGCGCAACGGCAAGCTCTGATCTGATCGCGCAAAATCAAGTCGAACCCCGGAGCAGCTGCTTCGGGGTTTTTCTTTGTCTGCATCGCTTTTGGGGAAAGACGACGCGGAAATGAAAAGGGCGCCTCTCGGCGCCCTTTCACGTGAGCTGGACCGATCAGTTGAAGCTCGGCGGCTTTGTCAGGTCGTTGGCAGGTGCTGCGGGTGCCGTGCCAGGCGCAGGTGCGCCCAGCGGCGACAGGCCCAACCCGCCACCAAGTCCCGGCATCTCGGGCATCTTGAAGTCGACCGAGTTGGGATCGACCACCTTGCCCTTGTAGTGCATGACCATCTGAGGGAAGGCGATGGTCAGCCCGATCATGATGATCTGGATGCATACGAAGGGTACCGCACCCCAGTAGATCTGCCCCGTCGTCACCGGCTGGATGTTCTTGCCGGTGATGCGGTCGAGATAGGGTACGCGGGCGGCGACCGAACGCAGGTAGAASAGMGCGAAGCCGAAGGGCGGGTGCATGAAGCTCGTCTGCATGTTCACGCMSARCAGCACGCCGAACCAGAYSAGRTCGATGCCGAGCTTGTCGGCGGCAGGCGCCAGAAGTGGCACGATGATGAAGGCCAGCTCGAAGAAGTCCAGGAAGAAGGCGAGCAGGAAGACGAGAATGTTGACGGCGATCAGGAAGCCGACCTCGCCGCCGGGCAGCGACACCAGCAGGTGTTCGACCCAGAGATGACCGTTGACGCCGTAGAAGGTCAGCGAAAAAACGCGCGCGCCGATCAGGATGAAGATGACGAAGGACGAAAGTCTCGTCGTCGATGCGAGCGCCTGGCGGATCACGTCGAGTGAAAGCCGGCCCTTCGCAGCGGCCATGATCAAGGCTCCGACCGAGCCCATCGCACCGCCTTCGGTCGGGGTGGCGATGCCGAGGAAGATAGTGCCGAGCACCAGGAAAATCAGCGCCAGCGGCGGGATCAGCACGATGATGACCTGCTGGGCCAGTCGCGACATCATGTTGATCTTGAGACCACGGTCGGCGATCGCGGCGATGTAGATGACGATGACGCCGACACAGGCGCCGAGGATGTCGGCATTGGCGCCATGCGTCGGCGACAGATAGACATGGGCGGCATAGGCGATCACCACGGCGAGCAGCAGTGCCGCAAACAGCGAGGTCACGCCGTGGCCGAGCGTGCGCGCCTCGAGCGGCAGTGCGGGCATCGACTTCGGCCGGATGATCGACATCAGAAAGATATAGCCCATGTAGAGGCTGGTCAGCACCAGTCCGGGGATCAGCGCCCCCTTGTACATGTCGCCGACCGAGCGGCCGAGCTGGTCGGCGAGCACGATGAGCACGAGCGAGGGCGGGATGATCTGGGCGAGCGTGCCGGACGCCGCGATGACACCAGAAGCAAGCCGCCTGTCATAGCCGTARCGCAKCATGATCGGCAGYGAGATCAKKCCCATGGCGATGACCGAGGCGGCAACCACGCCGGTTGTCGCTGCCAAAAGCGCACCGACGAAGATCACGGCATAGGCGAGGCCGCCGCGGATCGGGCCGAACAGCTGGCCGATCKTGTCGAGCAGGTCTTCGGCCATGCCGGAGCGTTCGAGCACGATGCCCATGAAGGTGAAGAACGGGATCGCCAGCAGCGTTTCGTTCGACATCACGCCCCAGAAGCGATCGGGCAATGCATAGAGGAGCGGCCAATCGAGGGTGATGGAGTTGTTGGAGTAGGGCGCGAGTTCGACGCCGATGAAGAAGAACAGCAAGCCGTTGGCGGCGAGTGAAAAGGCGACCGGATAACCAAGCAGCATGAAGACGATGAGCGAGAAGAACATGATCGGCGCCATGTTCTGGGCGATGAACTCCATCATGGGCGCACCTCGTCGGCGAGCGCCTTGCCTTCGAGTTCGGCCTGCTCATGGATCGAGATGAACGGGGTCGGGTCCTCCATATCACCACGCATGATGGCGATCTTCTTGATGATCTCGGAAACGCCCTGGAATGCCAGCTGCACGAAACCGACCAGCAGCAGCGCCTTGGCCGGCCACAGGATCAGGCCGCCGGCACTCGACGACATTTCGCCCGAGCGGAACGACAGGCTGACATAGGGGATGAAGTAAACGATCATCAGGATGACGAAGGGCATCAAAAACAGCAGGTGCCCGAGCAGGTCGATCCAGTGCTGCACCCGGCGCGAGAACATGCCGTAGACGATGTCGATGCGGATGTGTTCGTTCTGCTTCAACGTGTAGGCGGCGGCCAGCATGAAGGCGGCGCCGAACAGGTACCACTGCAGTTCCAGCCAGGCGTTGGACGACATGTTGAAGGTCTTGCGGATGACCGCGTTGCCAGAGCTGACCAGGATGGCAACCAGGATCGCCCAGGATACCGTCTTGCCGATCGCCTCGTTGATGCGGTCAATGAATCTGGATAGAGCGAGAAGCCCTGCCATGCATTCCTCCCTGATTTGATGGGGCAGCCGTTGTTCCCCGACGTTCTTTTTCCGGCACTCCCCTGATGTTCATGGGTATGCCGGTCACGGGTGTCGCGTCAACACAACAGCTGAGTGTCGTCAATCACCGCAAAAGCCGCAAAGGCTGGGAAAAGGTGCTGTGACGCTGCGACATACAACCAAAGTCGCAAGCAAAAACCGGTCTTTTAGACCGAGCTGGGCGCGTCCTTGCGGTCGCCGGTCAAGACCAGCATCGCTGCGAGCAGCGCATACATCCAGGCGTCGCGCCATTCGATCGGGAAGTAGCCGGCCCACAGTGCCTCGGCCAGGCCGAAGGCAGCGGCGCCAAGGGCTGCGCGACCGGGGGCGTAGTAGCCGCCGACCGCAGTGATGAACAGGATCTTCAGGCCGTAGACGAGGCCGGCGCCGAAACCGAGATTGCCGTAATAAAGTGCGGCCAGCACTCCGGCGAGCCCGGCGCAGAGGCCTCCGAACAGCAGAGCGCGATGGAAGACACGCGCTGTGTCGATGCCGCAGAGTCTTGCAGCGAGCGGGTCGTCGGCGACGGCCCGCCAGAAGCGACCGAAGTTCGACCGTGCCAGCAACAACGCGCCTGAGATGATGACCACTGCTGCAATCGTCGTGTTGATCAGCTGGATGACCGTGAGCGTCGCGACGAAGTTGCCACCCGAGGCGAAGACCACCGGTGTCGAAAGCATCGGTGGCAGCCAGTAGTCATGCGTGTCGGCAGCAATGCGGCTCAGTTCCATCAGTACCAGCAGCGCGCCTAGCGACGCCGCAACGATCGCGTTGGGCGAGCGGCTGGCAAGCGGGGCGAAGACGGTGCGCGACAAGAGCCGGCTGAAGAAGGCGGCGTAAGCGAGCGCGATGAAGATGCCGAAGGCGATGGTCACCGGCAGGGTCAGCCACAGCACCTGCCAGCCATAGACTGCTGCGAGGATCATGGTCTGGCCGCAGAAGGCAAAGATGCCGCCATAAGCCAAATTGGTGCGCTGGAGCAGGCCGTTGCCGAGCGCATATCCGAAGGCAAGCAGCGCGTAGATCGCCGCCGAATGCACGCCATTGAGGAGCTGTTGGAAGAAGTAGAGCATGCGCTGTCCGGCTGGGCGGGCACCTTCCGCGCCAGCACAAAATTGCGCTTCGAAATCTAACTTGTCAAACCGAGTTTACCAGTTAGATTTGAAACATGTCAGTTGCCTGGACCCGACATCGCTTCGCCGGCGGCGCGCTTGCGCTCGATACCGCCAACACGGTTGTGCTTCGCGGCGATACGGAGCGCTCCTTCGACCGTTTCGACGAACCAGTGGAGATCGCCCGCTTTGCCACCGCCGCCAGCAGCTTTCGAGCCGACGAGCTCAGGGGCAGGGCGCTTGCCGCGCCCGATCCGCATGCGATCGCCGGAAAAGTCATCGCCATCCGCGAGACAACGGACCGGCTGTTCCGGCGCACGGTGGCCGACGGGGGCCTGGCCGCAGCCGATATGCCAGTCTTCCTCAATGCCTGCGCCGATGGGCTCGCCGGCTCGCGAGAGTTGCTTAGCCCTGAAKCCCCGTTTGGGGTCTCGCCGGAACCGTTGGCCTTTGAGGCAGCACTCGCCGTTTCCGCACTGTCGCTGCTGTCGTCCGACACTATGTCTAGGCTCAGGATCTGCCCGAACTGCGGCTGGCTGTTCGTTGACCGCAGTCGCAACGGCAGCCGGATGTGGTGCGACATGGCCGTCTGCGGCAACCGCCAGAAGGCCAGGCGCCACTACAACAGGCGCAAGGAGGAGGTGGCGAATGCCTGAGCGGAGATTTTTGCGTGCCGCGGTTGCCCTTTCGGCGCTCGCCTTGATCGGGCTGGCCGGCTGCCGCGAAAGCGGCGGCGAGGGCGAGTATTTCGCGCTGTCCGGTCGCCTGTTTGTCTTCAATTACCGGGTCGCCACCGTGCGCTACGTGGTGACCTTGAGGCCGCTCAAGCCGATTGGCGCGGCCGAGGTCGCGGTGGCGAGTTTCGAAAACCCGGCAGGCGGCGAGCCGATCATCGTGAATCAGAAGATCTGGCCGATGAGCGAGAAGGTCACGATCGAAAGCCCACCGCTCGAATGCGTGGTCAAGGACCTGTCGTACAAGGTGTCGATTCGCATCGAGGATGCGAAGGGCAAGGCGATGCAGCTATTGGAGACAATGATGGCCTCGTCGCAGGACCAGTCGATGCTGCCCGACAAGCCGCTGGCTGTCGGACCGTTTTACGACCCCAATCCCGAGCTGAAAGGTCATCCCGATGGGCATGTACCCGGTGGCCGCGGTGTGCGCTGCCCGGCTTCGGCCTGAATTTCCGGCTGACGGAAATTTTCGTGCGCGCTAAGAGCATTCCCGTTCGCATTCATTCGCAGCGAGCGGTCGGGTGCATCTTCGATTGTACTTTTCCCCGTGCAAAGAAATTCGTTTGACGCGACAGTCGTGCCCAGAAAAGCTATCCCTAAGCTACCCAAGGTCAGCCGCCCGAATCGTGGGCGGTTCGGGCACAGGAAATGCGGATGACGCTTCACGACGTCGCTCTCGATGACAAGTTCGATCTGGGCAAGGAGCGGATCTTCCTCTCCGGCGCGCAGGCCGTCATCCGTATGCTGGTCATGCAGCGCGAAAGGGACCGGCTAGCCGGCCTCAATACGGCAGGTTTTGTCTCGGGTTATCGCGGTTCGCCGCTTGGCGGGCTCGACCTGCAGCTGTGGAAAGCCAAGAAGCAGCTCGCCCAATCTAACGTCATCTTCCAGCCCGGCCTCAACGAAGAGCTTGCCGCCACTGCATGCTGGGGGTCGCAGCAGGCGGAGATACTGGGCGAAGGCAAGCACGACGGCGTCTTTTCTGTCTGGTACGGCAAGGGCCCCGGCGTCGATCGCTCCGGCGACGTCTTCCGCCACGCCAATCTTGCAGGGTCGTCGAAGCATGGTGGCGTGCTGGCCCTGATGGGCGACGACCACATTGCCGAATCCTCGACCAATGCACATGCCACCGAGTTCCTGTTCGTCGACACGATGATCCCGATCCTCAATCCAGGTGGGGTGCAGGAGCTGATCGACTACGGTCTCTATGGTTTTGCCCTGTCGCGTTTCGCCGGCACGTGGGCTGCGATCAAATGCGTCAAGGACAACATCGAATCCACGGCTTCCGTCGATGCGTCGCTCGAGCGTCTCAACATCGTCATCCCCGACTTCGACATGCCGCCCGGCGGGCTCAACATCCGCAATGAGCTCGACCAGCTCGGCCAGGAAGCGCGGCTTCACGAATACAAACGCGCGGCGGCTTCCGCCTTCATCCGCGCCAACGGCATCAACCGCATCGTCTATTCCGGCGGCCGCAAGCCGAAGATCGGCATCATCACCGTCGGCAAGAGTTTCCTCGACGTACGCCAGGCGCTCGACGATCTCGGCATCGACGAAAAGCGTGCCAACCAGATCGGCATTCGCCTGTTCAAGGTCGGCTGTCCGTGGCCGCTCGACATCGAACATATCCGCGACTTTGCCCGCGGACTCGAGATGATCGTCGTTGTCGAAGAGAAGCGTTCGCTGCTCGAAACCCAGGTGCGAGAGGAGCTTTACGGCACTTCGATGCAGCCCAAGGTGGTCGGCAAGAAGGACGAACGCGGCGACTGGCTGTTTCCGGCCAAGGGCGCGCTCGACCCTAACGACATCGCCATCGCGCTGGGTGAACGCATCCTCAGGGTCATCGGCCCGTCTGAGGAGATCGCCGCCCGTGTCAGCCGGCTACGCCAGTATCAGGCAATGCTTGCCGACACCAAGGACGTAGCATCGCGGACGCCGTTCTTCTGCTCCGGCTGCCCGCATAATTCGTCGACCAAGGTGCCCGAGGGCTCGATCGCCGGCGCGGGCATCGGTTGCCACTTCATGGCGTTGTGGATGGACCGCAGCACTGTCGGCTTCACTGCGATGGGTGGCGAGGGCGCGCAATGGATCGGCCAGGCGCCGTTTTCCAAGCGCGAGCACATCTTCCAGAATCTCGGCGACGGCACCTACAACCATTCGGGCACGCTGGCGATCCGCTTCGCGCTCGCCTCGGATGCCAACATCACCTACAAGATCCTCTACAACGACGCGGTCGCCATGACAGGCGGTCAGCCGCATGAAGGCAGCCTGACCGTGGACATGATTGCCCGCCAGGTACGCGCCGAGGGCGTCGAGCGCATCGCGGTCGTCACCGACGAACCCGACAAATATGGTGGGCGTTCACAGTTCCCGACAGGCGCGACGTTCCACCATCGCGACGACCTCGATCTTGTCCAGCGCGAGCTGCGCGACATCAAAGGCGTGACCGTCCTGCTCTACGACCAGACCTGTGCCGCCGAAAAACGCCGGCGCCGCAAGCGCGGCACGTTCCCCGACCCTGACAAGCGCGTGTTCATCAACGAGCTGGTCTGCGAGGGCTGCGGCGACTGTGGCGTTAAGTCGAATTGCGTGTCGATCCAGCCTGTCGAGACCGAGTTCGGCCGCAAGCGCAAGATTGACCAGTCGAGCTGCAACAAGGACTTTTCCTGCGTCAACGGCTTCTGTCCGTCATTCGTTACGATTCATGGCGCCAAGATCCGCAAGGCCGAGGGCATCGCCAGCAAAAGCGAGGCCTTGCAAGGCGTGCCCGATCCTCAGCCATTTCCGCTCAACCGCGACGGCTGGGCGGCGGTCATCGACGGTGTCGGCGGCACCGGTGTGGTCACCGTTGGGGCCGTGCTTGGCATGGCCGCACATCTCGAAGGCAAGGGCTGCGGCATGATCGACATGGCCGGTCTCGCCCAGAAGGGTGGCTCGGTATTCACCCATGTCCRCATCGCCCGTTCGCCTGACGACATCAACGCCATCCGTGTCTCTGCCGGCAAGGCCGACCTGATTCTTGGCTGCGACCTAGTCGTGTCGGGCGCCAAGAAGGTTTTGGCGGCCGTCCGCGAAAACCACACCATTTTCGTTGCCAACACCGCCGAAATCATGCCCGGCGAATTCACCCGTTCGGCCGATTTCTCGTTGCCCACCGAACGGCTCAAAAAGACCATTCGCGAGGCTGCTGGCGAGGCGAACGCGCATTTCTTCGATGCCACGCGCACGGCGTCCGCACTGTTTGGCAATTCGCTCGGTGCCAACATGTTCATGCTCGGCTTTGCCTTCCAGCATGGCGGCCTACCGCTTTCGGCCGAGGCGGTCGAAAAGGCGATCACGCTCAACGGCGAGGCAGTGGCCATGAATGTTGCTGCATTCCGCTGGGGCCGCCGTGCCGCGCATGAGCCGGAATTCGTCCGCGCGATGCTTGCCCGCTCCGGTCGCGGCGAGGAGCCTGCGATGGCTCAGACGCTCGACGAGATGATTGCGCGCCGTGCCGAATTCCTGACGTCCTACCAGAACGCATCCTATGCGGAGCGTTATGTCGGACGTATCGCCTCGATCCGCGCGGCCGAGCAGAAGGCGAAGCCGGGTTCGACCATGGTCGCCGAAGCCGCCGCGCGCTCTCTGTTCAAGCTGATGGCGATCAAGGACGAATACGAGGTCGCGCGGCTCTACACCGACGGTTCCTTCAAACGCGAGCTGGCAAAACAGTTTCAGGGCTACGACCGGCTGGAGTTCCACCTGGCGCCGCCGATCCTCGGCCGCAAGGGTACTGACGGTGTGCTGCGCAAATCAAGCTTCGGCCCCTGGATGATGACGGGTTTCAAGCTGCTCGCGGCGATGAAGGGGCTACGTGGCGGTGCCTTCGACGTCTTTGGCTACACAGCAGAACGGCGCATGGAACGCGATTTGCTTGATCGCTACGAGGCCGATCTCGAACTGATCCGCGGAGCGCTTGCCAGCGACAATATCGAAGCGGCCACAGCACTGGCATCGGTGCCGCAACTGATCCGCGGCTACGGTCACGTCAAGCATGCCAGTGTCGACAAGGCAGCCGGTGAACGGGAGCGGCTGGTCAAGCGATTGAGCGCGTCGCCGTCCAATCCGGCGCTGCAAGCTGCCGAATAGTCGACATTACTTGTTTACCTGAATCTAAATTAGAGGTTTTAGCAGGCAATTGAATGGCCGGAAGGCTATTTGAAGCCTCTGTTTCTAAGCCTTTCTTAAGGCGAGTATGGCACTTCTTGGCCTCCCAGGCGGGCCTCGGATGCGCAGAAGAAACAACGAGATACCGGTCGACGTCTACATCCCTTTCGTGGAAACGCTTTTCCGCGACGGTGCGACGCTGGCTGTTGGCATGGTTGCCCAAACGGCGCTGATCGGCGTCGTCTGGTGGAAAACCGCCCATCCGCTCTACCTTTTGGTTGCGCTGTTCATGGTGCTGGTCGCCACGTTGCGCCTGCGAAATTTTCGCAAATACAATAGCTTGCCGTCGCCGACGACATGGGAAGAGGCGCACCAGCGCGAGAACGACTACATTTTGTACGGCACGTTGCACGGCGGCGCACTGGGTGCGTTTTGTCTCGCCGGCATCTATTTCGCGCACGACACCTTTGCTGAGATCGCCTCTGTCTGCGTGACGCTGGCCACGGCTACGTCGATTGCCGGTCGCAATTACGGCTCTCCGCGCATGGTGATCATTTTGATCATCGCGCTGACGTGGCCGATCTCGCTTGGCTTTCTGCTTCGGGGTGACCCCTACCATGTCTTCTTAGGCCTGTTGTCTGCACCGTTTCTGTTTGCGATTCGGAAATTCGCCGACACCGTACGCGACGTCCTCTTTACCGCCGTGTCTGAGGAAAAAAAGGCCAGCCGCCTGGCCCAGCGTTTCAATCGCGCGCTCAACACCATGTCGCATGGACTGGTCATGCTTGGGCCAGATGGACGCGTGGCGGTCGCCAATGCAGAAGCTGCAAATCTGATGTCGGTCAAGTCGCCGGAGGCACTGCTTGGCCGCTCGATTCATGGCCTCTTGATGCGTGGCGTCGCTGGAGGCCAGCTTGCGCTCAAGGACTGCCGCTACATCGAAGCACAACTGACGCGCGCGCTACGTGAGGGCAGGGACCGCAAGGTCCTGGTTTCGCTTGCCAATGGGCAATGCCTGGAGTTTTCGGCGCGCGAAGGCAGCCAGGAACTTGGGGTCATCACCTTCGAAGACGTGACGGCCCGTGTCGCTGCCGAAGAAAAGATCCGGTTCATGGCCCGCTACGATAGCCTTACCGGTTTGCCGAACCGTGCCTACTTCCATGAAACGGTTGCTGAGTGCATCCATGCCGGCGCACGCGACCGGCTTTGTGCACTTGCCGTTCTAGATCTCGACGACTTCAAGAGTGTCAACGATACCCTTGGCCATCCGGTCGGCGACGGGCTCATCTATGCTGTGGCGGAACGTCTGGCTGCTTTTGCCAGCGATACGGTCAAGATCAGTCGCTTTGGCGGCGACGAATTCATGATCTACTTCGACAAGGTCGAAGACGAGAGCCACCTTACCGAAATGCTAGATCGCATCTTCGCCGAAATGCAGGGCGAGGTCGACGTTGCCGGCCACGCACTTCGTATCCAGGCGAGCGGTGGCACCGTGCTGTCGCAGGTGCGTGACTCCGACGTCGATGCGATGATCGTCAGGGCCGACCTTGCGCTCTACAAGGCCAAGGAGTCGGGCAAAAACAGCTGGCACCTGTTCGAAGCGGTGATGGATGCCGCTTTCCGCAATCGCCAGTTGATGAAGGCCGATCTGCGCAATGCGGTCGAAGCGCGCGCACTGCGCGTCGTCTACCAGCCCATCGTTTCAATGAGCACCATGCGCATAGCTAGCTGCGAGGCGCTGTGTCGTTGGGATCACCCAGAACTCGGGCCCGTCTCGCCCGCCACCTTTATCCCGCTCGCTGAAGAGATGGGCATCATTTCCGCCATCAGCACCTTCGTGCTGCAGGCTGCGTGCGCGGAATGCGCCAAGTGGCCCGCGCCGATTGGTGTGTCGGTCAATCTTTCGGCCAAGGACTTCCGCAATCGTGATGTCATCGACAAGGTCAAGGATGCACTCGCGGCATCAGGCCTTGCGCCGCATCGCCTGGAGATCGAGGTCACCGAGACCGCGCTGCTCGACGACAAGTCGTTGACGCGCAGCTATGTCGAGGAACTCAAGCTGATCGGCGTAAGCATTGCGCTGGACGATTTCGGAACGGGATATTCGAGCTTGAGCTACCTGCACAAGCTGCCGCTCGACAAGGTCAAGATCGACCGCAGCTTCCTCGCTGACGTCGCGCAGAATCCGCGGTCCTTGCAATTGCTCAAGGGCATCGTCGACTTGTCGCGGCCGCTCGGGCTTTCCGTGACTGTGGAAGGGGTGGAAACCTTCGAACAGCTCAAGATTCTGGCCATCGAAGTTCATCCAGACTTGGTTCAAGGCTTCCTGTTCGGCTCGGCGCTGTCATCGTCGGGCATCGAAACGATGTCGAATACCGTCTGGCCTTTCGCCAAGGATATCGGTCTCGCCCGCGTCACAGCTCGTCGTTGAGGCGATGACGCGACACATTGCCTAACTGCGGAAATGCTTAATTTTCTGTTAATTATTAACCTTAACGGAAGGTAAACAGCTACAGTTTGATTTTCATCTTTACATCACCCCGACCTCGGCTAGTTTTCAGCTGGGCGGAATTACGGGGAACTCCATGACCATCCATCAAGTGGCGTCCAGCGGTGACGCGGACGCCAAGAGTAGCGCTGTGCCCGACGCAGGGTCGTCATTTGCACGGCACGTGTCGAACTTGCTTGAGCGCACCGAGTACCGCCGCTGTGACAAGGGCGAAGATCTCGAGGACATCTACCGGCTGCGCTACAAGTCGTATCGGTCCAACGATATGGTTCCCGACAACGAGAGCCATACCATCAATGACGAACTGGACGAGACACCCAACGCCTATCGATTCGGTGTCTATGTCGATCAGCACCTGGTGAGCACGCTGCGCATTCACCACGTCACGCTAGCGACGCCATTGTCGCCGTCCACTAAAGCATTCGGCGATATCGTCATGCCAATGCTTGCGGAGGGGTTGACGTTCATTTGCCCCAGCCGCTTCGCATCGGACCCCGAATGGTCACGCGTTTACCCGCAAATCCCTTACATCACACTTCGCCTGGCCGGCATGGCGTGTTTCCATTTCAAGGCACCTTACTGCTTGTCGACCGTTCGCGAAGATCACGCCGGCTTCTACAAACGCATCTATAATTCCGAGCGGATAAGCGAGCCGCGCTCCTATCCGGGGGTGTTTAACAAGGTTGTTCTCTACCGCGCCGATGTGAACAGCATCCGCGAGCGCTCCTTCCAACGCTTTCCTTTCTTCAAATCGACGCCGATGGAACAGCGGCTGATGTTCGGCAAGCCGCCGAAGGGCGAACTCGCGCCGCTGACGATCCTGCCGACGGCAAAATACTATCGCGAAGCCGCCTGAGCTTCGCGTAAGGTCGGCGGCACTGTAATCCGGAACACGCGGGCACGATGACGACGCCGACCACCAAGCATATTCTGCGGGCAGGGCTGCTGTTTGGCCTGATCCTGCCCGCGCCCGCGCTCGCCGAGGATGCGCTTTCCATCGCCAATATGGCCTTTCGCACCGGTCCGTTCGCGGCTGCCGGTGCGCCGCTGATGGACGGCCAGCGCGACTATTTGCTGATGCTCAACGAGCGCGACGGCGGCATCAACGGCATCAAGCTGGACTACAACGAGTGCGAAACCGGCTTCAACACCGACAAGGGTGTCGAATGCTACTATAGGACCAGGGCCACCAGCCTCGTGGCCCAGCCCTGGTCGCCTGGCATCGCGCTTGAACTTCTGCCCAAGGCCAGCGCCGACAAGGTGCCGGTCCTGGCGCCGGGCTACGGTTTCTCGGCGATGGCCGACGGCAAGCATTTTCCATGGGCCTTCAACCCGCCCGTCACCTATTGGGACGGAGCTTCGATGATGCTCAAGAGCATCTCGGGCGACGATCTCGACAGCCTGAGGGGCAAGAAGATCGTGCTCCTGCATCTCG
Organism: Aminobacter sp. P4_D5; assembly: GCF_056401815.1. Lineage (NCBI taxonomy): Bacteria > Pseudomonadati > Pseudomonadota > Alphaproteobacteria > Hyphomicrobiales > Phyllobacteriaceae > Aminobacter > Aminobacter sp. P4_D5. Next base: position 28,213 of record NZ_JBFUIP010000074.1, read on the forward strand.
ACGCGCCTTATGGCGAGGAGCCGATCCCGCTGCTGCAAGCCTATGCCGATAGCTTCGACTTCACGCTTTTGCCTGTGCCGGTCGCGGCCAAGGAAATGCAGAACCAGTCGGCGCAATGGGCGAGGATCAAGAGCGAGCGCCCGGATTTCGTGCTGTTGTGGGGCTGGGGCGCGATGAACGCCCGTGCTTTCGCCGAGGCGATCAAGACGGGTTTTCCGATGAACCGGCTCGTCGGCATCTGGTGGTCGGCCCAGGACGACGACCTCAAACTGGCTGGCGACGCTGCCAAAGGGTATCGCGCGCTGTCGTGGAACCTGCCGGTATCAAATGCCGACGCGATCCAGGACATCCGCAAATATGTCGTCGATGCCGGCAAGTCGCAGACGCCTTTGGAAGAGCTTGACCAGATGTTCTACCAGCGCGGCGTGCTGATCTCGATGTTCACAGTCGAGGCGATCAAGGCAGCACAGGAGCATTTCGACATCAGGCTAATCAATGGCGAGCAGATGCGCTGGGGCCTCGAGAACCTCAAGATCGACGACGCCAGGCTGGCGT
>NZ_JBFUIP010000075.1:0-27909 GCF_056401815.1 Aminobacter sp. P4_D5
CCTTATATGGGCGTCCCGGTCCCTGACTTGTTGGTGGAAGTCGATGTAGAGCGGCAGCGTCACCGCGGCATTTACCAGCGCAAATATGTATATTGCAATAAATGCATTCGTGTTGGCGAACTGAATTAAAAATCGCGTACAAGTGACGATCGCAACAATCCATGCAAATGCGAAAGCACGAGGCTCCGTGTAAGGCGCTGCAACCATCGATATCACGCAAAGGACTGCGGGTATGAGCAGAACCAGAATATCGCGTTGGCTCTCAATGCCGTTCTTTCGGACAAGCAGACCAAGGGCCGTAAATCCCAGCGCGGATATTATGCCGGACGATACTGCAAACCTGCCGATGACATCCCCAACTCTCCGAAACCAATACCAGGCCGTTGGGGCATAGCCTAGATGATCACGGTACCACTGCGTGCGAAAAGAAGTTGATGGCGCAAGCATCAATGCAACCCATCCAACCAACAATGCTAGAATAATTCCAGCATCCCTCATCGCGTATTCCCGTCTGCTCCGGTCCTCAGCAGAAAAATACCAATTGGCTGCAACATAAATAACCAAAAGCGGCGGCAGGTTCTCGAAACTAAGGCCGCACAGAATCGCTAACAAGGCGCTCAGCCCGTACAGCAGCTTGCTGTTATAGATAAGCCCGGTTAGCGGACGGACTGACACGATCGCGACGAGAAGCATGACGAATATAAGAGGGAGCAAATATCCAGCTACCGTGGTGCGCCAGAAAAAAATCTCGTAGCGAGGCCACAGGATATAGACGAGCGCGAGAGAAATTGTCCACGTAAGGAGAAATGTCCCGTCTAATTTTGTTGATTTTAGCGCCAAGACAGAAGTAATGGCGGAAAATATGACTAGCGAAAAGATTGCTGTTACATTCAAAAAGACCTTTGGCATTGCCAGCCAGAAAATGGAGAACATCTCACCCAGTCGTGCGTTCCAGCCCCACCACTGACGTGATGCGTGGTCGGCAAACCAAGAAAGACGCTCGACAATGCCCTGGCCATTGTCGATGAGTCCAAGCGCATAATCTTCGCCGTTTATGGGAGAGAAGGTGATGGTTGCTGAGAATAGGATAATCAGCAGCAATGCGGCGAGCGCACTTAAAGCAGGTGAAAGGGAACTATTTTCGTCCGCCCGTGCGAAGTATTGAACAAACAGGTCTTTCATACAGCTCGTGAATCTTCTTCAATAAGATATGTCGGACGCCCCTTGGCCTCTATATACAGCCGTCCGATGTACTCACCGAGAACGCCAACGGAAATAAGCTGCACGCCACCGAAAAACAAAATGGCGGCCATGAGCGATGAATATCCTGGTGTTTCATTGCCAAAGATCAAGGTCTTAAAAATAACTTGCAACATATACAGCAGCGCTGCAACTGAAACGACCATTCCAAAGTACGTCCATATCCTCAATGGAACGGTACTGAAACTGGCGATGCCGTCGATTGCGAAATTCCAAAGCTTCCAAACGTTGAACTTTGTTTCGCCTTTGGCTCGGGCTGGCCTTTCATAAGGCACGCCAATTGACGAGTAGCCAGGCCATGCAAACAAGCCCTTCATAAACCTGTTGCGTTCCGGCAAAAGGCGAAGCGCCTCGATGACCTTCTTGCTGATGAGTCGGAAATCGCCTGCGTCGCTAGGAATCGGCAGATGTGATGCCGAGTTGAAGGCCCGGTAAAAAAGACCAGCCGTAACACGCTTTGACCGGGTGTCGGCGTCTCGCCGTGACCGGACGCCAAACACGGTATGGTAGCCGTTTTGCCAATTCTCGATCAGCGCCGGAATGATCTCTGGAGGGTCCTGGAGATCGACATCCATGATGATCGCCGCATCACAATCGACGTGATCAATGCCGGCAGTCATTGCGGCTTCTTTGCCGAAGTTCCTCGTCAATTTGAGGTAATGAACCCGCGAGTCTTCAAGACAGATTTTCCGAAGCACCTCAATCGTATTGTCGGTCGACCCGTCATCAATAAAAAGAAAGCTAAACTGAGCAATCGTGCCCGGAACTCGCGCTGTAAATTGCTCTAGGAAATGCGGAATTGATTCTTCTTCGTTTTTAACAGGAACTATTATTGTTATACGTGCGGTATTGGATATTACTTGAGGTCGATTATCCATTTTGTTGACGCCTTTGAAATACCCATCGACTCGAAACCAAGTAGACAAAAGCTGGAGCCATGAGTGTTCCGACGGCGATACACAGCATCTTGTATGGAATGAAGAAACCTGCGGCGATGACTATGGAGTTGTTGATTAGCAATCCCATAACGCTGGTGAGGAAATACTTCCAGGCGGAGCCTTCTCGCTTGAACGTAAATCGTGAATGCCCCAAGTATGAAACAAAAACCGCGACACAAAATGCTATGGTGTTAACCACAACGGCATGCATTGATGGCACGAGACTGAGCAAGAATGCCGCCACGCATAGATGCGTTAGGGTGGCAATCACTCCCACTATTGCAAAGCGGCCGATTGACGATTTCAGCATGAGCGTCATTCAGTTCGAGAGAACTCTTTATATTGCCAAAGCAGTTAGCATTCGGCTGTTCAAACCACAACCGGATATGCTTGAGCCACAAAAAGCGAGTTCAGACACCCATGCGCTCGCCATGTTTTCAGCCCCACCTCCAGCACCAGACGCCGCCTTGCGGCCTGTTCGTTCTGCCTGGCCTCAGGGCGTTTTGCCCCTCCCAGACGTTTATGTACCAGTTGAACTAGCTCTCTTGAGGAGACGATCATGCGTACGATCACCTCAGGCCTGATGGCCGCGGCTGTCATGGCCTCTTTTGCCGTGGCATCGGCAGCACCTGCTGCCGCACGTGGCATGGAAATGATGATGCGTTCCGGTGGCGCGGGCGGACATTTTGCCGGCAACGGCATGCAAATGAACGCCGGGCCGTCGCGCAATATGGCGTTTGCCGACCATCGTGGAGGTCGTGACTTTGATATGCACGGAAGCGGCCATGCTTTCTTCCATGACCACGACCACTTCCATCATGGCTTCTTCCCTGGAGCTCTCTTTGGCAGCTCATTTTATGACGAAGGGCCGACTTACAGCTATGTTGTCCCCAGCGTTGGCTATGCGCATGTGCAATGGTGCTACAATCGCTATCGGTCATACCGGGCCTACAACAACAGCTTCCAGCCCTATAATGGCGCGCGCGAGCAATGTTACACGCCCTATGGCTGRGCGCTCGACAAACCGAGACCCGCACCCATTCGGTGGGGCTTTGCCATGGCAGGATCGCAAGCGTCGCTCATAATCCTCCCGTCGCGATAGGCCTCACCCTCAAGGATACGGTCTCCGCCACGCGTTGCAGGAACAAACTCCCCAGCCCGACCGTCAATTGGGCAAGGGACGAAGGCCCTGTGAGGAGACAACGATGAACAAGGTGATTTCAGGATTGATGGCGACCGCCATCGCCGCGTCGTTTGCGCTAGCGAACGCGGTTCCTGTCGCCGCCGCGGTCTATTTTCCCATGCCGCCGAAGAGCGACCCTGTGATCGAAAATGTTGCTTATCGTGGATATGTGCATCGACCGGTTCAAGTCCACCCCAACGTCCGCTACCACCCCAACGTCCACTACCATCCGAACGTCCGCTATCACCCCAACGCCCATATTCATCCCGTAGCCCGGGGTGCATATTACAACGGTTATCATGGGTATCGCGACTACCGTCCGGGTTATCGTCACTACAATGGCTGGTGGTATCCGGCGGGTGCCTTTGTTGGCGGCGCCATTGTTGGCAGCGCGATCGCCAGCCAGCCGAGATATGTCCAGCCCAGCGGCTACGGCAATTCGCATGTCCAGTGGTGCTACAATCGCTACCGGTCATATCGGGCTTCGGACAACACCTTCCAGCCCAATAGCGGCCCACGCCAGCAGTGCCGGTCGCCCTACTAGAGCATCGGACTTTCAGATTGAATCGAGAGGGATTCCCGTGAGGTGGGGTTCATGATTCACTTCCGTGCGGAGGTGATTTGCCATGCCCAAGCCCTATTCGCTCGATTTGCGTGAACGTGTTGTGCGGTTTGTCGAGGCTGGCCACTCACGGCATGCGGCGGCGGCACATTTTGGGGTGTCGGTTTCGTTCGTCGTGATCCTGATGAGGAACTATCGAAAGACCRAGAGCTTGGCGCCCAAGGCCAGCGGTGGTCGCCGCCATTCCAARCTCGACCCGCATCGTGCGTTCCTGCTTGGCCRGGTGGCCGCGAAGGATGACATCACCATGCCGGAGCTTGCCACCGAACTGGCCGCTGCTGCCGACGTCCAGGTCGCTCCGGCCTCGATCTCGCGCTGGCTKATYAGGAACGGCTATCGCTTCAAAAAAAACGCTGTTGGCCAGCGAGCAAGATCGTCCCGACATCTCCAAGGCGCGGCAGCAGTGGCAGGCCAGGCGTCAGCCGCGGATGCGGCTTGAGCCACACCGGCTGGTGTTCATCGACGAAACCGGAACCACGACCAAGATGACACGCCTTCGCGGCCGCTGCCTGAAGGGCCAACGACTGCGTTCAAAGGCACCGTTCGGACATTGGAAGACGCAGACCTTCATCGCCGGGCTGCGCTGTCACGGGCTCACTGCCCCTTTCGTCATCGACACGCCGATGAACCGGCGCATCTTCGAAACYTACATCGAAACGCAGCTCGCTCCCACGCTGGCAAAGGGCGACGTGGTCATCTTAGACAATCTCGCTGCCCACAAGAGCCCGGCCGCCGAGGCAGCGATCCGGGCCAGAGGTGCATGGCTGCTCTTCCTGCCGCCTTACAGCCCAGATCTCAATCCGATCGAAATGGCCTTCGCCAAGCTCAAGGCGCATCTGCGCGCTAAGGCCATCAGAACCATCGACGCCCTGTGGCAGGCCATCGGCGATATCTGCAATCTCTTCTCCCCAACAGAATGCAGAAACTACTTCGCCGCAGCAGGATATGGACTCACATGAAAGTCCGATGCTCTAGGCAAGGGCTTGCGGCTCCATCAGACCCGCGTTCACTCCGACGCGGGTCTTTTCGTTTCGACGAGATGGACGTCCGATTCCGCGCAGATCTTGCGGATGCTCGGAATGTCGCAATGGTCAGTGATGAAGGTGTCCATCTGCGACAGATGGGCGATACGAACTGGTGCGGTGCGCTCGAACTTGGTCCGGTCCGAAACCAAAATGACATGGCGCGCATTGGCGATGATCGCCTGCGCCACCTTCACTTCGCGAAAATCGAAATCGAGCAGCGCGCCGTCATGGTCRATCGCCGACGCGCCGATCACCGCATAGTCGACCTTGAACTGGCGGATGAAATCGACCGCCGCTTCGCCGACGATGCCACCGTCCGAACCGCGCACCACCCCGCCCGCGATCACCACTTCCATATCAGGATAAACCCGCATCCTGTTGGCAACATTGATGTTATTGGTGATGACCATCAGTCCCTTATGGTCTAGCAGCGCCTTGCCAACGGCTTCCGTCGTCGTGCCGATATTGACGAACAGAGACGCATTGTCTGGGATGATGCGTGCCGCCGCCTGGCCGATCGCGTCCTTTTCGTCAGCCGCGATCTTGCGCCGGGCCTCGTATTCAAGGTTCTCGATACCGGAGGGAAACAGCGCCCCGCCATGGATGCGGCTCAGCAGGCGCTGGTCGCAAAGATCGTTCAGATCCTTGCGGATGGTCTGCGGCGTGACCTGGAAATGCGTTGCCAGATCGTCGACCAGCACGCGCCCATTGTCCTTGGCGAGCTGGATGATTTCGGACTGGCGCGGCGAAAGGTACATTTCTAGCATTCCCCGAATTTCGTTTTGACCAACGATAGGGGAAAACGAAAGCAGTGAAAAGGCGCTTCGAAAGCAAATTCGAAGCGCCTCGCTTCTACCGCGCGGAGCGGGCGAGCTCGGTGATCACCTGGAAGGCATGGTCGATATCGGCCTCCGTCGATTCGAACTGCCCAGCCTGGAAGCGGATCACGGCGCGGCCATCGAGGCGTGTCTGGGTCAGGTAGATGCGCCCATCGCGGTTGATCGCTTCGACCAGCGCGAGATTGTGCTCGTCGAGATCGGCGACGCCCGCCGCCACGTGGCGGAAGGAAAACAGCGACAGCATCGGCTCGCTGGTGATCTCGAAATCGGGCTCGTGGCCCAGCCGTTCGGCCAGCTTCCCGCTCCAGGACACATGGTTGCGGATCATTGTGCGCAGGCCTTCGAGCCCATGGGCACGCAGTAGGAACCACAGCTTCAGCGCTCGGAAACGCCGGCCGAGCGGCACCGACCATTCGGAATAATTGGTGATTCCGTCACGGCCGTGCGTCTTCAAAAACTCCGGACGAATAGCCAGCGTCCGCACCAGGCTTTCGGGATCGCGGATGAACTGGACCGAGCAGTCGAACTGGGCGCCCAGCCATTTGTGCGGGTTGAAGACGATCGAATCCGCACCCTCGACCCCGGCCCAGAAGTGCCGGAACTCCGGGCAGATCATCGCGGAACCGGCCCAGGCCGCGTCGACATGGGTGTAGAGCCCGTGGCACCTGGCGACATCCATGACAGCCGCAACGTCATCGGTGCCGCCGACACTGGTGCCGCCGACGCAGGCGATCACGCCCGCCGGCAGAAAGCCCTGCTCGCGATCTTTAGCGATCGCGGCCTCCAGTGCCTCAGTCGACATCGCACGAAAGCGCCCGCCGGTCGGAATACGCACGAGATTTTCCTCGCCGATTCCCGCAACCCAGATGGCGCGGTCGATGGAGGTGTGCACGTGCTCCGAACAGTAGATCCGCAGGCGCGGCGCACCCGAAAGGCCAGATTTGTTGCCTTGCCAGTTAAGCGCGCGCTCGCGCATGGTCAGCACTGCCGCAAGCGTCGCCGAGGAAGCAGAATCCTGGATGACGCCGGAAAAATCGGCCGGCAGGCCAAGCGCCTGGCGCAGCCAGTCGACGACGCGTGTTTCCAGTTCCGTTGCCGCCGGCGAGGTCTGCCAGAGCATGCACTGGGCAGCCATGGCGCTAACGAGATATTCCGCCACCACTGAAACGGGTGCTGCGTTGGCTGGAAAGTAGGCAAAAAAACGCGGATGCTGCCAATGCGTCATGCCTGGCACGATCGTCGCCTCGAAGTCGGCGAAGATAGCCTCCATCGGCTCGGCCTCTTCGGGCGGACTGGCGGCAATCGCGCCCAGAATTTTACCCGGTTCGATATCCGGGCGTACCGGCCGGTCGCGCAACCCGGCGCGGTAATCGACGCCCCATTCGGCCGCCTTCACCGACCAATGGCGAAACTCGTTGCTGTCCATGGTCGTCGTCCCCCCTTGGTGTGTGTGCAAACTTGGCGGCTATTCGATGAAATCGGGCAGGCTCTGAAACGCCGCCTTCAGCGCGTCGGACCAGCCCTCCGAAACACTCCGGTAATAGGGATCGTCAGCACCGATCCGCTTCTTCAGGCCGATCTTGAAACTGTCTTTTTCGTAGAAAGCCAGGTCGAGCGGCAGGCCTACCGACAGGTTGGATTTCAACGTCGAATCAAACGATACCAAAAGCAGCTTGACCGTCTCGGCGAAGCTCATCGTCTTGTCATAGGCGCGCACGATGATCGGCTTGCCGTACTTGGTCTCGCCGATCTGGAAGAACGGCGTGTCGTCGCTGCATTCGATGAAATTGCCCTCGGGATAGATCATGAACAGCCTGGGTTCGCTGCCCTTGATCTGGCCGCCCAGGATGAACGAGGCGTTGAATGCCGCATCCGCCGTCTGGCCGCCCAGCGCCGACTGGGCGATCACTTCCTTGACCGTGTCGCCGACCAGCCGCGCGATCTGGTACATCGAAGGCGCTTCGAGCAGCGTCGGCGCGCGTTCGGCCGCAGCTTTGGTGCGTTCGTCGAGCAGGCTGACCACGGCCTGGGTTGTGGCAAGATTGCCGGCCGACATCAGCACGACCACGCGCTCGCCCGGTAGCTCCCAGATCCGCATCTTGCGAAAGGTCGAGATGCTGTCGACCCCGGCATTGGTCCGCGTGTCCGACATGAACACTAGGCCGCGATCAATCTTCAGGCCGACGCAATAGGTCATCGATTCCAGTCCGGCGAACGCTTCTATGCCGGATTACTGCTCTACGGTGATGTGGACTGCAAGCCGTTCCTGGGCGTTCCCGATCAGAATGCCCGAAATCGGCATCGCCTCGCGATAGTCGCGCCCCACAGCCACGCGCACATAGCGCCCATCCGGCGACACGCCGTTGGCAGCGTCAAAGCCGACCCAGCCCAGGCCGTTGACATAGGCCTCCGCCCAGGCGTGGCTCGCCACCTGCTCGATCGTATCGTTCATCATCAGATAGCCGCTGACGTAACGCGCCGGAAATCCGAGCAGCCGGGCCGAGGCGGCAAAGACATGAGCATGGTCCTGGCAAACGCCAGTACCTTTCTCAAGCGCCTCTTCGGCGGTTGTGCGGGAGTCGGTCGTGCCGGTCACGTAGGCCACGCGTTGCTGGATCGTCGCCATCAAGGCGTGCAGCCGCTCCAGTTCGCCACCCTCCCCGATATCAGCCGCAAGGTCGCGGATCGCAGCGCCTGGGGCGGTCAGCGGTGTCTGGTGCTCGAACAGCCACAGCGGCGCAAAGCCACGATGCAGCCCCGAAATGCCTGCGGTTTCGTTGGTCTCCACCTCGCCTTCGGCGACGACGCTGATCGTGTGCGGCTCTCCGTCGATGCTGAGCAGTCGGGTGTCATTGCCGAACTGGTCGAGAAATCGCACTTCCTCGCGCGCGCCTTCGATACGCAACGTCCAGGTCAGCACCGTCTGCGCCGGCCCACTCACCGGCCACAGGCGCACACGCTGCAGGCCATAGCGGATCGGCTCGTCGTAATTGTACTCGGTGCTGTGGCTGACCTTGAGCCGCATCTTCCTATCCGATCAATAGAAGCCGAAATCCTGGGCGACCTGATCGCCCAGCCGATTATTGTCCTGAATGAAGTCGGCGAGGAACTCGTGCAGACCGGTTTCGAAAATGTCCTTGATCTCGGTGCCGCGCAGCCTGGCATAGGTTCGTTCGGCGATCTCTTGCGCGGGGTGCTTGGCGCCATAGTCCTCACCGAGGTATTTGAGATGCTCGGCGAGGAACCGGTAGCTGAAAGCCAGTGAACGGGGCATGCGCGCATTGAGCATCAGATATTCGGCAATGTTGGCCGGCTTGTATTCGGCCTCATAGACCCAGCGATAGGACCTGTGCGCCGCAACCGACCGCAAGATCGACTCCCACTGGTAGTTGTCGAGCGACGAGCCCACCCACGAAACCGACGGCAGCAGCACGTAATATTTGACGTCGAGGATGCGCGCGGTGTTGTCGGCGCGTTCGACATAGGTGCCGAGCTGGGCGAAATCGAAGATCTCGTTGCGCAGCATGGTGCCGTAAAACGAGCCGCGGATGAGTGCCGTCTCGCGCTTGATCGCGTCGAGCACTCCGGGCAGTTCGCGCTGGTCGATCGGAGATTCCAGCATGCGCTTCAGCGACATCCAGGCTTCGTTGATGCTCTCCCAGGTTTCCCGGGTCAGCGCTGTGCGCACCATGCGCGCATTGTTTCGGGCCGTTTCGATCGCCGCGACAGCGCTCGACGGGTTGGCCATGTCGCGCAGCAGGAAATCGGCGACGTTTTCTGCCGTGTAGTCGCTGTGCTTGGCGGCGAACGCGCTGGCGGCTCCCGCCGAAAGCAGCACCGAGTTCCATTCTTCCGAGGCATCCTGGCTGCGGGTCAGCGCTATGCGCAGGCCGGCATCGATCAGCCGTGCCATATTCTCGGTCCGCTCGATGTAGCGGTTCATCCAGTAGAGGCCGTTGGCGGTGCGTCCCAGAAGCATGAAGTCTCAACGTCCCCTTAGTCGTCCAGAACCCAGGTGTCCTTGGTTCCGCCCCCTTGTGAGGAATTCACCACCAGTGACCCTTCCTTGAGCGCCACGCGCGTCAGGCCCCCAGGCACGATGCGAATACGGTCGGAAACCAGCACGAACGGCCTGAGATCGACATGGCGTGGCGCAAGCCCCTTCTCGGTCAGGATCGGGCAGGTCGACAGCGACAGCGTCGGCTGGGCGATGTAGTTGGAAGGCCGCGCCGCGAGCTTTTTCGAGAACTCTTCGCATTCCTTCTTGGAGGCAGCCGGCCCGACCAACATGCCGTAGCCGCCCGAGCCGTGCACTTCCTTGACCACCAGCTCGGTGAGGTGCTCCTGGACATATTTCAGGCTGTCAGGCTCGGAGCAGCGCCAGGTCGGGATATTGCCCAGGATCGGCTTGCGCCCGGTGTAGAACTCGATGATCTCGGGCATGTAGGAGTAGATCGCCTTGTCGTCGGCAATGCCGGTGCCCGGTGCATTGGCAATGGTGATGTTGCCAGCGCGGTAGACGTCCATGATTCCGGGCACGCCAAGCGCCGAATCCGGCTTGAAGGTCAGCGGATCGAGATAGGCGTCGTCGACGCGGCGGTAGAGCACGTCGATCTGCTTGTAGCCCTCGGTGGTGCGCATCGCCACGCGCCCATCGACAACGCGCAGGTCCTGGCCCTCGACAAGCTGCACCCCCATCTGGTCGGCCAGGAATGCGTGCTCGAAATAAGCCGAGTTGAAGCTGCCCGGCGTCAGCACGGCGATCGTCGGCGTACCGCTCACCCCGTTTGGCCGCACCGCCGAAAGCGACTGCCTCAGCAGCTGCGGGTAGTTCTCGACGGGATGCACCTTGATGCGCTGGAACAGCTCGGGAAAAAGCTGCAGCATCGTCTCGCGGTTCTCCAGCATGTAGGAGACACCGGATGGCGTGCGCGCATTGTCTTCGAGCACGTAGAACTCATTCTCGGCGATGCGCACGATATCGACGCCGATGATGTGGGTGTAGACGCCAGCCGGCGGCCTGACCCCGATCATCTCGGGCAAGAACGCCTCATTGGTGGCGATCAACTCACGCGGCACGCGGCCGGCGCGCAAAATCTCCTGGCGGTGATAGATGTCGTCGAGGAAGGCGTTGAGCGCCTGCACGCGTTGCTCGATGCCTTGCGTCAGCCGCCGCCACTCATTGCCGGAAATAATCCGCGGCACGATGTCGAAGGGGATGAGCCGTTCTGAAGCTTCCTGTTCGCCATAGACGGCAAAGGTGATGCCGGTCTTGCGGAATACCCGCTCGGCATCGCGCATCTTTTCGGTAAGTCGTGCGGGATCCTGGTTTTTCAGCCAGCTGTCATAAATCTCGTAGGGCCGTCTGAGTCCGGCTTCGGCCGGGAGCATTTCATCGAACGCGACCACTGGCAAACTCCCCTCTGAGATCAGTCAAATGACCTCCAGGGAGAAAATCAAGCGCAATCGCCGGCTTCAGGCGCAGCCGGCTTCATATTCGGGAAATTGCCCATCATTTTGGCAAAAAGCCGGGGATTTGGGCGCATCCCTGCCCTTTTCACGCTCAAAACGCGCGGAAGGTCACGGTCGTGAACGTGTCCCTGATGTTGCCGATGGCATGGACCTTTTCGTTKACGAAGTGGCCGATGTCTTCCTCGTCGTCGACATAGAACTTCACCAGCAAGTCGAAATTACCAGCCGTCGAGTAGATCTCCGAGGCGATCTCGGCATCCGCCAGCGCACTCGCCACCTCATAGGCCTTGCCGAGTTCGCATTTGATCTGCACGAAAAAGGTCTTCATCGCGTTATCCGTTCCGGGCCTGCCCTTGTTGCCGGTCTTGTCGCAGAACGCACCAGCGCTTTCAAGCCAATGCCTGGCAACGTTCCAGAGACAATTCGCCCATTCGCCTGAAACCGCAGCCGCACCGCTTGCGTATGATACAATGTGATGGTGGCACCGGCCAATGGCCCGCCACGAAGTGGGAGACGTCATGATGCGCTGTGCGGCAATCATTGTTGTTTCGCTGTTTTTCGCCCTGCCAGCGCTTGCTGGCGATGCCGAGATCAAGGCGGCGCAGGACAGCATCTCCGGCCAGCTCCATGCTTTTCACGCCGGCGACGATGCCGGTGCCTATGGCTACGCCGCGCCCAATGTGAAGCGCATCTTCCCCACACTAGACACCTTCATGAGTATGGTCACCGGGGCCTACAAACCAGTGCACAAGCCGCAGAGTTTTTCCTTCGGCAAGTCCAAGGAAACGAGCCCGTCCGCGATCATCCAGCAGGTGATCATCGTCGGTGCGGACGGCAAGGACTATGAGGCCGTCTACACGCTCGAACTGCAGCCCGACGGCGTCTGGCGCATCACCGGGGTCAGCCTGCGCGCGTCGAACTCGCTGAGTACATGATGCGAAGTCACTCAGACCCTGACAGCTCGCCGAGGGCGCCGCAAAGATCAGCAAGAGCCCCCGCTCCATTTCCCCGGAAAGCCGAGCCATGCATTACCGCAAGCGTGTTCGGTTGAAGCGTGATTAGTCGTTTGAACATCGCATCCGTCCTTGAAGTCCACGGAATGCTATGGGCGAACGGGCTCTTGAGCGTGGAAACGATCATCTCCCGCGCCGGTCCGACGATATCTGCTTCGACGACAGCGGGCCCAGCGCCTTGATGGAGAAACAAATCGGACGCAAACAGCGTGCGCTCCGTTTCATCGAAGAGAAGGCTTGCGTCCCATCCGTGAGGCAGATGCGGCGTGGAGAGAAATTCAAACGTATGCGCACCGGTACTCAGGCGCTCGCCGTCCATCAGGGCCTGCGCCGGCTGATCCGCGTAATCGTCCAGCATCACGCTGGCACCGACCACGCTGGTGATAGCTGTCGCACCGGGCGCAATGGCCAGCCATTTGTTCAGGGCTCCGCATTCATCCGGCTCAAAATGCGAGAAACCAATCCACCGAAGCGTAGCGGGATCAAGCAAGGTGGCGACAGCCTCGCGCGTCGCCGAAAACGTTTTTAGAAATCCAGTGTGGTAAAGAAGTGGTTGCCTGTCGCGAACAACAAACTGGTTAAAACTGAAACCGGCCTCAGGCGAATAGCATGACAGCCTGAACGTATCCGCCGCTATCTCGTCGATGACAATGTCCATTTTCGCCTCCTTCGAGGTTAAGACATGCATCGACTATAAAACAGTCCTCCTGACATACAGCGTCAGCTTTGGATAAGAGTTCGCGAATATTTCGATCAAGTCGAGGTATTGGCGTGTTGTAAGTTACCCTTGAGATCGAAAATTCACGCCGGCCGACGCGCCTCGAAGCTGATGGTCTCGTCATCCTTTTGTGGCGCGCGGCCATATTGATAGTTGCCGGAGGCGACGACATCTACGAAGCCGGATTCTCCTAGCGCCATGGCAAACTCGTTGACGCCCCACCAGCGCAAGCTGAACAGTTCGAGCTCGCTGTCGACAAGCTTTGTATGCCGCCAATGCTCGTATCGAAGCTGAGAAACCGTTGTTTGCGCGATGAAATCGGTTTCGACGCGGTTATCGGTCAGCGTCAAAAGGTCTCCGTCCTCGGTCGTCCAGCTGCGGATATTGCCGCTCGCGCCGAGAAACCCGCCCATGGCGTCGAGGTCGATCATCAGCCGGCCATTCGGCGCCAGATGATCGTAAAACCGCTTCAGCACGGCCTTGGCCTGATCGAGCCCGGTGATCAGCTGAAACGAACCCAGCGGCACCACGATGGCTTCGAACTTCTGAGCATAGGAAAAGGCCTCGAATGTCTGGCGCGACAGCCGCACCTCAAGCGATCGCTGCCGGGCAGCCTCGCGGCAATAGCCGAGCATTTCCTCGGATGGGTCGAAGCCTTCGATAGCTATCCCGGCTTCCAGCATCGGAACGAAGAACCGGCCATTGCCGACGGCAGGCTCCAGCACCGGACCTGCGCAGCCTGAAAGACGTTCACGATAATATTCGATGTCGCCGAAAGAGCGACCTACCGGCTTGTCGAGATTGTAGACCCAGGAGGCAAGCGTTCCGTATCTGTTGTTCATGCGCGCGCGCCTCACCGACTTTCAGCAATTGTCACCGACCTTCGCGAGGTCAAGCATGATCCGCGCCATAAGACGGAATTGCTTGCCCAGTCCAGCCGCGAATTCTTCAGCTTGAGAGCTTTGCGCAGAACCTGTGGCGCAGATACCACGCCTCGCGCCGAGGAATACTGCGGCCGCCGCCTCTGATGTCAGGAACCGGCGAAAAACCCGCTCAATGCCTTGAGATCGACATTGCCGCCGCTGAGCACGATGCCGACGCGCTTTCCCGCGCAGTCGACAACACCATTGAGCGCCGCAGCAGCACCCAGGCAGCCTGTCGGCTCGACGATGACCTTCATGCGTTCGGCAAAGAAACGCATCGTCGACACCAGTTGCGCGTCGCTGACGGTGACGATGTCGTCCACGTTGGCCTGCAGGATCGGGAAATTGTGGTCGCCGATGAATGTCGTCAGGGCGCCATCGGCGATCGACTTCGGCGGTGCGATGCGAACCACCTCGCCCTTGTGCAGCGATTGCTGGCCATCGTTGCCGGCCTCCGGCTCGACGCCGATGACGCGGCAGCCCGGCGCCAACGCCTTAGCGCTGAGCGCGCAGCCGGCCAGCAGCCCGCCGCCACCCAGCGGCGCAATAAGGATATCGAGTGGCCCGACGTCCTCGATCAATTCGAGTGCCGCCGTGCCTTGGCCGGCGATGACGTCAGGATGATCAAAAGGTGGAATCATCGCCATGCCACGCTCATCGGAGATTCCGCGCGCGATCGCCTCGCGGTCATCCGTGTAGCGGTCGAAGAACACCACCTCCGCGCCATAGCCCCTGGTTGCCGCAACCTTGATCTCGGGCGCATCCTTGGGCATCACGATCACCGACGGTGCGCCAAGCAGCGTCGCCGCATAAGCGAGCGCCTGGGCATGGTTGCCGGACGAATAGGCGACGACGCCCTTGCGGCGCGCATCCGCATCGAGCGCGGAAACGGCGTTGTAGGCGCCTCGGAACTTGAACGCGCCGGCCCGCTGCAGGTTCTCGGCCTTGAAGAAGAGTTCGCCGCCCGCCATCGCATTGGCGGTGCGCGAGGTCAGTACAGGCGTGCGATGCGCCTCGCCTGATATGCGCGCCTGCGCGGCACGTACATCCTCGAAGGTGGGAATTCGCAACGTTGCAATCATTTGGGACCCCTGTGACATGCAGCCAATGTAGCTGCACAAGGGCTGCTGCTGAAGAGGCGTATTCGCTCGGGCAGACGCGGCTTGCGCTACCCGGGATGTACCGGCAAATCGCCTCGTGCCCAGCCTTCGGTGATCTCCGCCGAACGATCGACGAACTGCCCGGCCTCGATCGCCGCGCGGATGTCACTCATGAGCTGCTGATAGTAGGACAGGTTATTCCAGGTCAAAAGCATCGCGCCCAGCGACTCGCCCGACTTCACCAGATGATGCAGATAGGCGCGGGAGTAGGCGCGTGCGGCCGGGCAATCGCTTTCCTCATCGAGCGGACGCGGGTCGTCGGCATGGCGCGCGTTGCGCAGGTTGACCTTGCCGCGACGGGTATAGGCGAGGCCGTGGCGGCCGGCGCGGGTCGGCATGACGCAGTCGAACATGTCGATGCCGCGCGCCACCGATTTGATGATATCGTCGGGCGTGCCGACGCCCATCAGATAGCGCGGCTTTTCCGCAGGCAGTTCCGGGCAGGTGATGTCGAGCATATCGAGCATGACCGCCTGCGGCTCGCCGACCGCCAGACCGCCCACAGCATAGCCCTTGAGGTCGAGCCCCTTCAGCGCCTGGGCAGAGCGCACGCGCATGTCAGGGATGTCGCCGCCCTGGACGATACCGAACATCGCCTTGCCCGGCTGGTCGCCGAAGGCTGTCTTGCAGCGCTCGGCCCAACGTAGCGAAAGCTCCATTGCGCGCTCGATTTCCTTCGGCGTTGCGGGCAATGCGGTGCACTCGTCGAGCTGCATCTGGATGTCGGAATCGAGCAGTCCCTGGATCTCGATCGAGCGTTCCGGTGACATTTCGTAAGCAGCGCCATCGATGTGCGAGCGGAAGGTCACGCCCTTTTCGCTGAGTTTGCGCAGCTTGGACAGCGACATCACCTGGAAACCGCCGGAGTCGGTCAGGATCGGATACGGCCAGCGGGCGAATTCGTGCAGGCCGCCAAGCCGGGCCACCCGCTCGGCACCTGGCCTGAGCATCAAATGATAGGTGTTGCCCAGGATGATGTCGGCGCCGACGCCGCGCACCTGGTCCATATACATCGCCTTGACCGTGCCGCCGGTGCCCACAGGCATGAAGGCCGGCGTGCGGATGGTACCGCGCGGCATGGTGATTTCGCCGCGCCGCGCCTTGCCGTCGGTGGCAAGTACGTTGAACTTGAACTCTTCACTCATCGGTCGTTCCTGAACAGCAGGCTGGCATCGCCATAGGAATAAAAGCGRTAGCCGCTGGAAATGGCGTGCGCATAGACTTCATGCATGCGTTCGAGCCCGCAAAAGGCCGATACCAGCATGAACAAGGTCGAGCGCGGCAAATGGAAATTGGTCATCAGCGCATCGACGAATTTGAAGCGGTAGCCGGGTGTGATGAAGATGTCGGTCGGGCCAGACCATGCGGCGATGGTGCCGTCGGCGCGCGCCGCGCTCTCCATCAGCCGAAGCGAGGTGGTACCGACAGCGATGATGCGGTTGCCCCGTGCCTTGGCCGCGCTCAGCGCCCGCGCGGTCTCTTCGGAGACATGCCCGATCTCCGAATGCATCTTGTGCTCGGCCGTATCGTCGGCCTTGACCGGCAGGAAGGTGCCAGCACCGACATGCAGGGTCACGAATTGGCGTTCGACGCCCTTGGCGTCCAGCTGGGCAAACAGCTCAGGCGTGAAATGAAGTCCGGCAGTAGGGGCTGCGACAGCGCCCTCCTCCCTGGCATAGACCGTCTGGTAGTCCTCACGGTCGCGTGCATCGTCGGGACGTTTCGAAGCGATATAGGGCGGCAGCGGAATGTGTCCCACCGCGTGCAGCGCCTCGTCGAGTGCGGCACCCGAGAAATCGAAGGCCAGTAAAGCCTCGCCCGCCTCGCCCTTTTCGATCACCATGGCGTCGAGCTGGCCGATGGCGCAGACCTCGCCGCTATGGCCGAAATGAATGCGGTCGCCGACGGCAACCCGCTTGCCGGGCCGCATGAAGGCGAGCCAGCGGTCGGGACCAACGCGCATATGCAGCGTTGCGTCGACATGGGCCGAGGCCTCGCCGCGCACGCGTGTACCCTTGAGTTGCGCCGGGATCACGCGCGTGTCGTTGAGCACCAGCACGTCGCCCGGTTCAAGCAGTGATGGCAGGTCGATAACGCTCAGATCAGCGAGCAGTTCCGCGGGCCGCACCACCAGCATGCGCGCAGAATCGCGCGGTTCGGCCGGGCGCAGCGCGATCCGTTCTTCGGGAAGCTCGAAATCGAAAAGGTCAACACGCATCAGTAGATACGGATCATCATTGCTCCAGCGAGCAAAAGCATGGCACCGACGATGCGGCCCATGGAGATTTCGCGGACGGCCACGCCAAGATAGCCGGCCCTGTCAACAAGCATTCCAGCCAACAATTGCCCCGCAACCAGAAATGCCATCAGTGCCGCAGCGCCGATGCGCGGCGTCAGCAGCACCGAACTCGTGACATAGACCGCGCCGAGCGCGCCGCCGGCCACGAATAGCCAGGGCGCGGGCGCGCGCCAGTCGATGGCAACACCCTGCGCCCGCGTGGTCACCAAGGTGACGATGCCAAGCACGACCGCGCCGGCGAGAAACGAAATCGCAGCCGCCGCGACGGGCACACCGAGCCCACGCGCCAGCTGCGAATTGATCGGTGCCTGAATGGCAATGAAGGCGCCCGCCAGCACGCCGAGAAGCGACCAGAGAACGCCCGTCATTGCATATTACTCCGCGATATCCGCAGCGACCTTCAGCGACACGATCTTGTCGGGATCCTGCACCGGCTCGCCGCGCTTGATCTTGTCGACATTTTCCATGCCTTCGATGACCTGGCCCCACACCGTGTACTGGCGGTTGAGGAAACCGGCATCGTCGAAGCAGATGAAGAACTGTGAGTTGGCCGAGTTCGGGTTCTGCGAACGCGCCATCGAGCAGGTGCCGCGGGCGTGGTTCATGTTGGAGAACTCGGCCTTCAGGTCAGCCTTGTCCGAACCGCCCATGCCGGCGCGGCTGGGGTTGAAGTCCTTGCCACCCGACTTGCCGAACTTGACGTCGCCGGTCTGCGCCATGAAGCCGTCGATGACGCGGTGGAACACGACGCCGTCATATGCGCCTTCGCGTGCCAGTTCCTTGATGCGGCCGACATGGCCGGGCGCCAGGTCCGGCAGAAGTTCGATGACCACTTTGCCCTTGGTGGTTTCCATGATCAGCGCGTTTTCGCGATCCTTGATCTCGGCCATGATGAATAATCCTCTTTTCGTTTTAGGTTTACTTGGCGTCCGCAGCGATGCGGACCTTGATCATGCGGTCGGGGTCGCTGACGGACCCGTTGTCAGCCGCATTGCCTTTCTTGATGCCGTCGACAAGTTCCATGCCCTTCTCGACGTCGCCGACGATGGTGTATTCGCCGTCGAGCGAGGATGCGGTGTCAAACATGATGAAGAACTGCGAGTTCGCCGAATTCGGGTCCTGCGAACGCGCCATGCCGACGACGCCGCGCTTGAAGTTCTCCTTGGAGAACTCAGCCGGCAGGTCGGGCAGCTTCGAGCCGCCGGTGCCGGCGCGGGCGGCATTGTAGCCGTCCTTCATGTCGCCGAACTCGACGTCGCCGGTCTGGGCCATGAAGCCGTCGATGACACGGTGGAAGGCGACATTGTCATAAGCGCCTTCACGCACCAACTCCTTGATCTGGGCGACATGCTTGGGTGCCAGGTCGGGGCGCAGCGCCACCGTCACGTCGCCACCCTTGAGCGTGATGATCATCGTGTTCTCCGGCTCAGCGGCAAAGGCCGCAACCGATCCGGCCAGCAGGCCGGCGAGGACAACGAAGGACGAGGCAAGCTTCCTGAGCTGCATTTTCCGATACTCCGAAATTATTTCGCGAATTTGGCCGTAAGCGCACCGGCGACTGCCGCTGGTACGAAAGGACGGATGTCGCCGCCCATCGAGGCTATCTGGCGGACAAGTGTGGCAGTAATCGTGCGAACCGAAGGGCTCGCGGGCAGGAAAACCGTCTGCAGTTCCGGCGCCATGGTCTCGTTCATGCCCGCCATCTGCATCTCGTAGTCGAGGTCTGTGCCGTCGCGCAGGCCGCGGATCATGATCGAGGCGCCATGCTTGTGCGCCGCATCTATCACCAGCCCGTCGAAGGCGACGACCTTGATGCGGCCGCCATCTTCGCCGAATTCGGCTTTCGTCGCTTCTTCGATCAGCGCCACGCGTTCTTCGAACGAAAACAGCGGCTTCTTGCCGGGGTGAATGCCTATTGCAGCATAAACGACGTCGGCCACAGCCAGCGACGCCTTGAGCACGTCGAGATGGCCGTTGGTGAGCGGGTCGAAGGACCCGGCGTAGATGGCAATGCGATCAATCATAGGCTGCTTCTAGAACATCGGCGCCGAAGGTGGAAGCGCACTTTGCCGCCACGTGACCCTCTTGGGGCCGGCGATTGGTTTACGAAATGAATGCGCCATGAACGGCAATTTCAGGATCAGTTCAAGCGGATGTGAATAAACCATCTCCATAGTCGATGAAACCAAACGGCGTCTCGTCCGTTGTTTCGAGCAGGAGGACAGCGCCATGATGATCTATTTGCTCGCCACCGCCATGACCGTAGCCATGCTCGTTGCCACTGCTTTCAGCCTCCATCATGAGGCACATCGCGTTCGCACCAAGGTGCAAACCTCGCGCATCCAACTTCCCGGCTGGCGCAACCCGCGCACCCCGCTTTGAACAGTTTCTGCCCCTCCAGGCAAAAGCGGCGCCTCGGCGCCGCTTCTTTCTCTTCCTAAGTGTCCCGGCCTAACGCCTTGAACAGCAAAGCTGCTCGGCGTGGGCTAAGATAAGCTTTCTTCGCTCGCCGGGGCATCGCCATTGGATGCTTCGTCAGCCTCGTCCTCGCCTTGCGGCTCGGAAATCCGCTCGACGGAAACCACCTTTTCGCCATCAGCGGTATTGAAGATGGTCACGCCCTTGGTGGCGCGGCTGGCAAAGCGAATGCCCTCGACCGGCACACGGATCACCTGGCCGCCATCCGATACCAGCATGATCTG
Source organism: Aminobacter sp. P4_D5 (assembly GCF_056401815.1). NCBI lineage: Bacteria > Pseudomonadati > Pseudomonadota > Alphaproteobacteria > Hyphomicrobiales > Phyllobacteriaceae > Aminobacter > Aminobacter sp. P4_D5. The sequence goes on from NZ_JBFUIP010000075.1 coordinate 20,155, forward strand.
GTCGTCGCCGCCGACTGGGAAGGTCGCAATCAGCTTGCCGATTTCCGCTGCCTTCGACACGTCGGTGGCGCGAATGCCCTTGCCGCCGCGGTTGGTCAGGCGGAAATCGTATGACGACGAGCGCTTGCCATAGCCATATTCGGTGACAGTCAGCACGAACTGCTCGTGCTGGGTCAGGAACTGGTAGCGTTCTTCGGAAATGTCGGCTTCTTCGCCGACTTCCTCGTTGGTCAGCGCGATCTCTTCGTCTTCCCCAGCAACAGCGCCTGCGGCCAGTCGCCGCTCGGCAACCGAACGCTTGAGGTAGGCGGCGCGTTCCGCCGGGCTCGCTTCGACATGCTCGATGACCGCCATCGAGATAACGCGGTCGCCCTCGCCCATGCTGATGCCGCGCACGCCAACTGAATTGCGGCTCTGGAACACGCGTACGTCGTCGACACGGAAGCGGATGCACTGGCCGGAATCGGCGGTCAGAAGCACATCGTCATTGTCAGTGCAGGTTTCGACGCCGAGGATCTCGTCGCCTTCTTCCTCCAGCTTCATGGCGATCTTGCCATTGCGGTTGACCTGGACGAAGTCCGAAAGCTTGTTGCGGCGCACCGTGCCGCGCGTGGTCGCGAACATCACGTCGAGTTCGGCCCATTGCGCCTCGTCCTCGGGCAGCGGCATGATCGTTGTGATGCGTTCGCCCTGTTCGAGCGGCAGCAGGTTGATCAAGGCCTTGCCGCGCGATTGCGGATTGCCGATCGGCAGGCGCCAGACCTTTTCCTTGTAGACGATGCCGCGCGAGGAGAAGAACAGCACCGGCGTATGCGTGTTGACCACGAACAGGCGGGTGACGAAATCCTCGTCCTTCGTCGACATTCCCGAGCGGMCCTTGCCGCCGCGGCGCTGAGCCCGGTAGAGCGACAGCGGCACGCGCTTGATGTAGCCGGAATGGCTGACGGTGACGACCATGTCCTCACGCGGGATCAGGTCCTCGTCGTCCATGTCGGCGCCGCCGTCGGTGATCTCCGTGCGGCGCGGCACTCCGAACTCGTCGCGCACGGCAATCAGCTCGTCCTTGACGATCTGCTGGATGCGGGCGCGTGACGACAGGATGTCGAGATAGTCGGTGATCTCGGCGCCGATCTTGTTCAGCTCGTCGGCGATTTCGTCGCGGCCAAGTGCCGTCAGGCGCTGCAGGCGCAGCTCGAGAATGGCACGGGCCTGCTCTTCCGAAAGATTATACGTGCCATCTTCATTGATGCGGTGGCGCGGATCTTCGATCAGCTGAATCAGCGACTCGACATCGGATGCCGGCCAGCGTCGCGTCATCAACTGCTCGCGCGCCGTCTGCGGATCGGGCGCGGCACGGATAAGCTTGATGACCTCGTCGATATTGGCAACGGCGATCGCCAAGCCGACCAAGACATGCGCGCGGTCGCGCACCTTCTTGAGCAGGAACTTGGTGCGCCGGCTGATCACCTCTTCGCGGAAGGTAACAAACGCCCTCAGCATGTCGAGCAGCGTCAGCACTTCCGGCTTGCCGCCGTTGAGCGCCACCATATTGGCGCCGAACGAAGTCTGCAGCGGGGTGAAGCGATAGAGCTGGTTGAGGATGACCTCGGCGTTGGCATCGCGCTTGAGCTCGATGACGACGCGGTAGCCCTGGCGGTCGCTCTCGTCGCGGATGTCGGAGATGCCTTCGATGCGCTTGTCGCGCACCAGTTCGGCCATCTTCTCGATCATCGTCGCCTTGTTCACCTGATAGGGAACTTCGGTGATGATGATCGACTCGCGGTCGCCCGCCCGCTGCTCGATATTGACCTTGCCGCGCATGATGACCGAGCCGCGGCCGGTCGAATAGGCATTGTAGATGCCCGAGCGCCCAAGGATCAGGGCGCCGGTCGGGAAGTCCGGACCGGGAATGATCTCCATCAGGTCGGGCAGGTCGATCGCGGGGTTTTCCATGACGGCAATGGTGCCGTTGCAGATCTCGACCAGGTTGTGSGGCGGGATATTGGTCGCCATGCCGACGGCGATGCCGCCSGCGCCRTTSACCAGCAGTGCTGGAAAGCGTGCCGGCAGGACGCGTGGCTCGCTGCCCGAGGCATCGTAGGTGTCCTGGAAATCGACAGTATCCTTGTCGATGTCCTCGAGCAATTCGTGCGCGACCTTGGTCAGGCGCGCCTCGGTGTAGCGCATCGCTGCGGGCGGATCGCCATCGATCGAACCGAAATTGCCCTGCCCGTCGATCAGCGTCACGCTCATCGACCAATGCTGCGCCATGCGCACCAAGGCGTCATAGATCGAAGCGTCGCCATGCGGGTGATATTTACCCATCACGTCGGCGACGGGGCGTGCCGACTTCACATATTTGCGGTTCCAGTGGTAGCCGCTCTCATGCGAGGCATAGAGGATGCGGCGATGCACCGGCTTCATGCCGTCGCGCACGTCGGGCAACGCCCGGCTCACGATCACGCTCATGGCGTAATCGAGATAGGAGCGCTGCATCTCCTCGATGATGGAAATCGGCTCGATGCCGGAGGGACCGTCAGGTCCGCGCGGTGATTTCTGGTCGGTCAACTTTGATCACGCATGTTAGGAATCATTTGCTCCTTATATAGGAATGGCCTGCGAATGACCAATTTTGGGCGCGCTTTTCCAACGTTGATTTAACACTAGATATCAAAAGGATAGCCGCCGGGACATGATCCGCGACAGTTAGTCCGTCAGCTCTGTTGCCCTTTGGATGCGCATCACACATCAATCATGCGCAATGGCACTGGCGCCGCGGACGCGCTCGGGTTAGCCTGCTTTCGCCGGGGAGATGCCGAATGCCGCTTTTCGACACTGTTTTCAATGCCTTCGTCACCATCCTCGTAACCATCGACCCGCCAGGCCTAGCGCCGMTGTTTTTGGCGGTGACGCGTGGCATGAATCGCGACCAGCGCCTGCAGGTCTCGGTGCGGGCAAGCATCATAGCCTTTATTGTGCTCGCCATCTTCGCCGTGGCAGGCAAGGTCATCCTCACCGTCTTCGGCATCACGCTGCCGGCCTTCCGTGTGGCGGGCGGGTTCTTGTTGTTCTTCATCGCTTTCGAAATGGTTTTCGAAAAGCGGCAGGACCGCAAGGAGAAGATCTCGGATGTCGCGATCACGCGTGACCACATCCACAACATCGCCGCCTTCCCGCTCGCCATTCCGCTGATCGCCGGCCCAGGCGCCATTTCGGCCACTGTGCTGCTCTCCGGCTCGTTCCAGGGATGGGCTGGGCAAGCGGCGCTCGTGCTCATCATCCTCGCCTGCCTGGCGGTGACTTACCTGGTGTTCATCCTGGCTGAGCGCATCGACCAGTTTCTCGGCCAGACCGGCCGTTCGATCCTCACCCGCCTGCTCGGCGTCATTCTCGCAGCACTCGCAGTGCAGTTCGTCGCCGACGGCATCAAGGAACTGGCGGCGATGTAGGTTGCCGCCGAACGAACTCTTGGCCCAGCGAGACAGACGATTTCACMGAGGCGATCGCCTTGTACAGATTCATCGGCTTTCGTGATTGTCCTGCCTGCAACGACTATCCGGGCGAACCGATCAGACCAACTCCTTCGCCTTCTTCCACTTGCGCAACCGGCCGCGCGCATTCTCGTAAGGCGACGACGTGTTGAACTGGATCATCCGGCCCATCGTGTATTTCTCGTACCACGGCGAGCCATACAGCTCAGTGTCGCTGTAGCCTTCCACCAGCGCCACGATCTGCGCCTTGGCATCGGCAAAACGCTCCAGCAGCGCTGGCAACGGCAGCTCCGCATAGTCGCTATAAAACTTCTGCGCCAGTTTCCCGAGTTCGTTCCACTTGAAGCCCGTCTCCGGAAAATCGACGCTTTCACCGGCACGCTTACGCGCATGCCATTTGAGTACCAGCTCGTTCCAGCCAATGAGATACGAGACCAGGTCGCGGACACTCATCATCGTGCCCTTTGCGTGTCCCTCCAGGGTCTCATCCGTGGCGAGATGCTCCGGTATGGTCGCAAGATCCCGCGCCAGCCTGTCGTAGTCGGAGTTGATGGCCGAGAGCAGCTCGGCCTTGTTCTGCGGGATTGTCATATCTTGCCCTTGCCGCCCCGGTGGCCACGGACAGCGTCACCTTGGCCGCTACAATGATGCGGATTGCGGTCCAAGTTCAGTTCGATGATGAAGCCGGTTTCGCGATATTTGCGCCGTCGCCATTCTGCGCTGTCAGACGCTGGGCCAGAAGATCGTAGGCGACGTAGTACTTGTAGATGTTGCTGACATACTGGACGGTTTCGCGGCCGACGATCTCGGCCGCCGAATGCTCGACATTGCCGAACCAGACATTCGGGTCGAGCCCCATGTCCTTTGCCTTGGATCTGAATTTCCGCAAATTCGCCGGGCCGGCGTTGTAGGCGGCAAACGCCAGCAGCACCCTGTCCCGCGGCGCGACACCCTCGTCATCGACATAGGTGTCGATCAGGTGGCGGAGGTATTTGGAACCTGCCTCGACATTCCTGTCCTCATCCGTGTCGATGCCCGAGATGTTGATCGACTTGTCAGCAGCGGTCGACGGCAGCAATTGCATGATGCCGACCGCACCACGCGGGCTCCGCAATGATTGATTGAGCTGCGACTCCTGGTAGCCCTGCGCCATCAGCAGCACATAGTCGAAGGAATAAGCTCCGCCATATTTGCGGAAGATCTCGACTAGCGTCTTGAATTTCTCGACATCCGCCGGCGCATAGGCGCGCTTCAGCATCTTGTCGCTCTTGTAGTAATTGTTTCGGATGATATTGCCGAAAGTCGTTCCGATCCGATGCGTCTTGATGAAATCGTCGAGCACGGATTTGAGTTTGGGGCTGTCCTTGCGGATCGCCCAGGCGATCTGGTCATGGTCCGAAATGACGATGTCTGAGCGTACCGCGATATCGGTAAAAACCTTCGCCCAGATATCGGCCTTGTGCTTGTCGATGACGGTCCAGCTCAACAGGCCGGCATTGACCATCTCGAGCAGATCTTCATCCTCCAGATTGTCGTCGATCGGCTTGATGTGAATGGGCTTGCGGCCATTCTTCTCGAAATCCGCATTCAAGGCCGCCAGGTGCTCGTAATAGCTGCTGGAGAGCCGAACCCGAATTTCTTGCCCGGCGAGATCGGCGATAGACGCGATGGCAGGAGCTGCCGGACCGGTGACAAGGACTTCGCTCGCCTCGCCATAAAGCGGTTCGGTGAAATCCACCTGCGACAGGCGTGCCTGGGTGACAGTGAGGTTTGCCATGACGATATCGCCGAGCCCTTCTTCGAGCGCTGGCAAAAGGCGATCACGCGGCAAGGGAACAAAGCCGACCCGGATCTTGTCGACCTCTTTCTTCTTGCCCTTGTTGAGCTGCTGTTCCAGCGCCCGGCCAAACTCGACGGCGGTTCCGAACTGCTGCCCCCGATCGACAAAATAGATCGTCTTGCTGAACGGCACGATGATCCACACCATCCGACGCTCAGCCATTCCATCGAGATCACCGAGATGTTTGGAGACAAGCGGAGGCCGCGCGGGATCGTTCGACTGCGCCAGGCCCGTCGTTATCGACGCCACAAGCAAGGTCAAAAAGCCAACGACAACGGCGCACAGCGTCTTTGCGCTGCGCGCGCTCAAAGCCCACCCATCAACCATACACGCCCCCACGGATCGTGGCCCAATCGAGAACCGCGCGGCTGTCAAATACAGCCCTGATGGCACCGCCCAGGTGCCGAAAGCCCCGTCAAAACCGCCGGCTATCTTGCCGGCATCACATATCCTTCACCGAAGGCGCGCGCCAATCGAGAGGTGGTTGACCCACAACTGCACTCTGGCTGACGGCCAACGGCATTACACCCGCAGCCCGAGCTCGCCGGGTGTCCGATCAGCTCGAAGCCCATCGCACACCCGAGCGGTTKTCATCAAAACGGGATTTCGTCGTCGAGATCGCGCGACGAACCGCCGCCCTGGCCGCCACTGCGGCCACCGCCGCCGCCCGAGCCGCCGCGACCGCCGCCGTAGCTGTCGGTCGGGCTCGACTGGCCGAAGTCGGAACCACGTCCGCCGCCACCGCCGCCATAGCCACCACCACCTTGGCCGCCGCCATAACCGACCTGGCCACCACCGCCACCGCCGCTGTAGCCGGCATCACCACCTTGGCCGCGCGCATCGAGCATCTGCAGCTCGCCGCGGAACTTCTGCAGCACGATTTCGGTGGTGTAGCGTTCGATGCCGTCCTTCTCCCATTTGCGGGTCTGGAGCTGGCCTTCGATGTACACCTTCATGCCCTTTTTCAGGTACTGCTCGGCGACCTTGGCGAGGTTGTCGTTGAAGATGACGACCTGATGCCACTCGGTCTTTTCCTTGCGCTCGCCGGAATTCTTGTCGCGCCAGCTTTCTGACGTCGCGATGCGCAGGTTGACCACCGGCTCGCCGGAATTGAGCCGGCGGATTTCAGGGTCAGCACCCAGATTGCCGACCAGAATGACCTTGTTGACGCTACCTGCCATGACACCGCTCCGCGCTCGTCCGAAACCAATTCCAAGAAAATATGAGGGCGCACATTAGCCCATCGCCTACAAGCATGCGCGCCCGCCAGCGGAAAAGCACATGCTGTCCACAAATAGTTTTGTTCCTTTTTTGTTCTAGCGGCAATAGCGATAAATGGCAAGCGTCCCTGGTGCATCCATTCGCTGGCGTCAACAGTTCCTGCGGATTAGATTTCCAGATCCTCGAACAAAAACATGTCGACTCCGCCGGTTGCGAAGCCTTGAACGTCCTTCGCTGCTGCTTGCCCGTTGGGGCTCGCAAAAGCGTGTTGAATGGCAGCAAGATCGTCGAACTGCAGGGTTGCGACCAAATGATAGTCCGAGGGGCCGTCCGGCGTCGCAATTGGACCTTGGCTGATTTCGTATTTTCGCAGACCCGGGATCGTCTTTGCGATCGGAATGTGCGTTTCGAGGTAGTGCCTGTCGAACGCCTTGGCATCCGTCGGTGTCTTGTACATCACAATCAATTTGGCCATCTTTGCTTCCCCTTGATTGCCTGACGTCAGGGGAGTGTCGCATGTGTCCGCGTCGCAGGAAAACGAAATGCGCCTGGAATGCACCCAAGGTCGAACGGTGTTTTCGTACAAACGAAAACGCTCAATTGGCTGGCCGAGCCGGCGCCACCGCTGTCGCGCAAGCCGTGCTTCGTGACCACGCCAGCGGCGAAGCACTGTTTCGGTCGCCGAGAAGTTCAAAATCAACGAAGCGATCTTGCGACAGCTTCTGTTGCCCGGTTATTCAGCGATATTTAACAGGCTGACGCTACCCATTTGGCCATCGTGGGAGAGTGGGCGGCAGTTGGGCGATGATCTCAGAAGATGTTCTTGATGCGGCTTTGAGAGATCTGTTCGAGCTGTCACCGGTGCCGTTTTCGATTTCCACCACCGACCACAACTCTCGTTACATCAAGGTGAACCCGGCCTATCTCCGCATGATTGGGCGTACGTGGAACGAGATTGACGGACAACCTCTCGGGGTCGACCTGCCCTATTCGATCGACGATCCGGCTCGCGGCGAGAGGATGAAGCTGCTCGAAACGCAGGGCTTTTACGAGCTCGCTGAAGTGGAAATGCAGCACTCGAGCGGGCGTATCATACCGACGCTCATAAGTGCGCAGCGGCGACGGATTGCCGGGGATAGCTTCGACATCGAGATCCTTCTCGACAACTCCGAACGCAAGACGTTCGAGCAGGCGATCTTGCAT
>NZ_JBFUIP010000076.1:0-27229 GCF_056401815.1 Aminobacter sp. P4_D5
GGAATGGCGGGCTGGTCTCGGCCGACGAGCGGCACCTGACGCGGATGCGCCAGAAGATCGGCATGGTCTTCCAGCTGTTCAACCTGTTTCCCCATATGTCGGTCATCGACAATGTGACGCTCGCGCCAATGCTGACCAAGGGCGTTGCCCGCGCTGCCGCCGAGAAGCGCGCGATGGAACTACTCGACATGGTCGGCATGGCGGAGAAGGCGAAGGCCATGCCCGCGCAGCTCTCCGGCGGCCAGAAGCAGCGGGTGGCGATAGCCCGGGCGCTCGCGCTCCAACCCAGGATCATGCTGTTCGACGAGGTGACGTCCGCGCTCGATCCCGAACTGGTCGAAGAGGTGCTCAACGTCCTTTGGAAGCTGTGCGAGGAGACCGACATGACCATGCTTCTGGTCACGCACGAAATGGGCTTCGCCCATGACTTCGCCGACCGAATCCTGTTCTTCGATCGCGGCAGGATCGTCGAGGAGGGCAAGCCGGATGAGATTTTCCGCAATCCCAAGCAGGAGCGAACGCAAACTTTCCTGCGAAAGATCATCGCTGCCGGGCATCGTGTCTGACTGTAATGTCGCGGCATGGGCATGCGCCTTTGCCGTAAGACCGTATAACCAAAGGAGTTGGGAGCAATGAAAAAAATAGCGGTTTTCGCCAGCGTCGGCGCAATGGCGCTCGGTGCCGCGTTCGCCCTGTCCCTGCCGTCGTCGGCACAGGACAACGCCAAGCTCGAGCAGTTGAGGGCACAAGGCTTCGCCCGTGTCGCCATCGCCAACGAGCCGCCCTTCACGGCCGTGGCCGCCGACGGCAAAGTGTCGGGCGCAGCGCCTGATGTCGCCCGCGTCATCTTCGGCAAGCTCGGCGTGCCGGAAATCGTCGCGTCGATCTCCGAATATGGCGCGATGATCCCGGGCCTGCAGGCCGGCCGTCACGACGTCGTCACCGCCGGCCTGTTCATGAAGCCTGAGCGCTGCGCCGCAGTCGCCTATTCCGAGCCGGTTCTCTGCGACGCCGAGGCGCTGCTGGTGAAGAAGGGCAACCCGAAAGGCTTCAAGTCTTACGAGGACCTCGCCAAGGATGCGACCGCCACGGTTGGCGCGCCGGGCGGCGGCACCGAGGAAAAGTTGGCACTCGAAGCCGGCGTCCCGCGTGACCGCGTGGTTGTGGTGCCGGACGGCCAGAGCGGCCTGAAGATGGTGCAGGATGGCCGCATCGACGCCTATTCGTTGCCGGTGCTGTCCATCAACGACCTGGTCAAAAAGGCCGCTGATCCGAATCTGGAAGTCGTGGCGCCGGTCGTCGGCGCGCCGGTCTATTGCGACGGCGCGGCCTTCAAGAAAGGCGACGAAGCACTGCGCGACGCCTTCAATGTCGAACTCGCCAAGCTGAAGGAATCGGGCGAATTCGCCAAGATCATCGAACCCTACGGCTTCTCGGCTGCGGCTGCGATGTCGACATCGACGGAGAAGCTGTGCGCCCCGGCGCAGTGACGAGCGATTTTCCTTCTCCCCGTTCACGGGGAGAAGGTGGCCCGAACGGCCCGATGAGGGGCGGCGGCAAGTTCTGAGTGCCTAGCTCCGCCCCTCATCTGCCTACCGGCATCGACCGGGATCGAGCCGCTTGTCTCGCTCCGTCCTTCGGACCCGTGAACCGGGAGAAGGAGGTTATCCCCGAAGCCCTGGTCTAACGATCGAATGGATACTTCAAGAACCCATGGCCGACTGGTCCGGATATCTCAGCCTGATCCTGCAAGGCGCAGTCGTCACGGTGCAGCTCACTGTGATGGGCTCAGCACTCGCGTTGGTGATGGCGTTTGTTGCCGGACTGGGGCGGATTTCGCGTGTCTTCGCGATCAGATGGCTGGCGACGGCCTATATCGAGTTCTTTCGCGGCACATCCATCTTCGTGCAGTTGTTCTTCGCCTATTTCGTGCTGCCGTTCGCAGGCGTATCGCTGACGCCGTTGCAGGCGGGCGTACTGGCGCTCGGCCTCAATGTCGGCGCCTATGCGGCGGAGGTGGTGCGCGGCGCCATCCAGTCAGTCGGCTGGGAACAGTACGAGGCCTGCATCGCGCTCAATCTCAGCCGCTGGCAATGCATGAGCAAGGTCATCCTGCCGCAGGCGCTGCTGGTGATGCTGCCGACCTTCGGCAACAACGCGATCGAGCTGCTGAAGGCGACATCGGTGGTGTCGCTGATCTCGCTATCCGACATGACCTTCCAGGCCAATATCGTGCGCGCGCAGACCGGCAACACGCTGTTCCCGTTCGCCACCATCCTGGTTCTGTATTTCGCCTTCGCCATGATCATCGCCTTCTCCATCCGCGCCCTTGAACGGCGGATGGCGCGCGGCCTAGACGGAGTGCGCACCTGATGGAGTGGGACTGGAAATTCGTCTGGGAAATCATGCCCACCCTCATCCAGGGCGTGAAGATCACCATCCTCGCCACATTGCTGGGCTCGGTGTTGTCAGCCGTGGTCGRCCTTGGCATCGCGCTCGGCCGGCGTTCGGAAAACCGCATCGTTGCGCGCAGCGTGGGCTTCTTCGCCGAGTTCATCCGCGGCACGCCGCTTTTGGTGCAGCTCTATTTCATCTTCTACGTGCTGCCGGACATCGGCATCCTGCTGCCGCCGTTGCTGGCTGGCGTGATCGGGCTCGGGCTGCACTACGGCACCTATACGGCCGAGGTCTATCGCGCCGGCATTGACAATGTGCCGCGCGGCCAGTGGGAGGCCGCCAAGGCCTGCAATCTCAGCAACCGGCAGACCTGGACGCGGATCATCATGCCGCAGGCGATCCCGCCGATGATCCCGGCGCTCGCCAACTACTTCATCGCCATGTTCAAGGAGACGCCGCTGCTCTCGGCCATCACCGTGCTGGAACTGATGAACCAGGCGAAAAGCGTCGCGAACACCTACTATCGCTACATCGAGCCGATCACGCTGGTCGGCGCGTTCTTCCTGGCGATCAGCCTCGTCGCCGTCATGCTGCTGCGCTGGCTGGAACACCATTACGGACGGATCGAGAGATGAACGCACCTATGCAACCAAATGTGCAGATCGATCTTCACCCGACGCGGCCGGCGCTGGACGATCGGCCGCTGCCGAAGCGCGTCGGCCTGATCATCCTCGCGACCGACCACACGACCGAGCCGGACTTCCGCCGCATGGTGGCGAGCGAGCGAACCGGCGTCTATGTCGCGCGAATCCCCTATGCCAACCCGACGACGCCGGAAAACCTGCGCAAGATGCAGCCGGCGCTAACGGCTGGCGCCGCGCTCATCCTGCCGGACGAAACCCTTGAGGCGATCTGCTACTCCTGCACCTCGGCCTCTGTCGTCATCGGCGACGCCGAGATCGAAGTGGCGATCCGCGCGGCCAAGCCCGGCGTGCCGGTGGTGACGCCGCCGCTTGCCGCGATCGCCGGGTTGAAGGCGCTGGGCGCACGCCGCATCAGCATCCTCACCCCCTACACGGTTGAGACCAGCCGGCCGATGGCCACCTATTTCAGCCGCCACGGCTTCGAGATCGACCGCTTCACCTGCCTCGGCTTCGACGACGACCGCGAGATGGCGCGCATTCCACCTCAAGCTCTGGCGGACCTGGCGCGTGACGCGACCGCAAGCCAGTCGGACGCGCTGTTCATATCGTGCACGGCGCTACGCGCCGCGCTCGCCATGCCCGCCATCGAAGCGGCGATCGGCCGGCCCGCCGTCAGCAGCAACCAAGCGACCGCCTGGCAATGCCTGCGCCTGACGGCCGACGATTCCGCGCATCCCGCGTTCGGCCGGTTATTCACGCTGCCGCTGCGTGCCGCATGAGCGTGACGCTTGCGGATATCCGTGCCGCGGCCGAACGCATCGCCGGTAGGATCGAGCGGACGCCGACCGTGCTGTCGACCTCGTTGAGTGCGATTGCGGGCGTGCCGGTGCATCTCAAGCTCGAGCATCGGCAGACCACCGGCAGCTTCAAGCTGCGCGGCGCGTCGAACGCGGTCGCCCAACTGAGCGACGCCGACAAGCGCCGCGGCGTCGTCGCCGCCTCGACCGGCAATCACGGCCGCGCGCTGGCCCATGCCGCAAGGCTGGAAGGGGTCCGGGCCGTCATCTGCATGTCGCGGCTGGTGCCCGGCAACAAGGTGGATGAAATCAAGCGGCTCGGCGCGGATGTGCGCATCGTCGGCGACAGCCAGGACGACGCCCAGCAGGAGGTCGAGCGGCTGGTGGCTGAAGAGCGGCTGGTCATGCTGCCGCCTTTCGACCATCCGCACATCGTCGCCGGTCAAGGCACGCTCGGGCTGGAGATGATGCAGGCCGTGCCTGACGCTGCAACTGTTCTGGTGCAGCTTTCTGGCGGTGGGCTCGCGTCCGGCGTCGCCGCGTCGGTCAAGGGAACAAACCCCTCTACACGGGTGATCGGTGTGTCAATGGCGCGCGGCGCGGCGATGAAGGCGAGCCTCGACAACGGCCGGCCCCTGCCGGTCGAGGAACTGCCGACGCTGGCGGATTCGCTCGGCGGCGGCGTCGGCCTCAACAATCGCGTGACATTCGCGATGTGTTGCGACTTGCTCGACGATGTCGTGCTGCTGACCGAATCCGAAATCGCGGCCGGCATCCGGCATCTTTACGAGCAGGAGCGAGAGGTCGTGGAAGGCGCCGGCGCCGTGGGCGTGGCGGCGATCCTTGCCGGCAAGGTGCGGTCAAGCGGACCGATGATCGCCCTGGTCTCCGGCCGCAACATCGACATGACGCTGCACAGGCAGGTGATCAACGGCGAGCGGACCCGTTTCGAGCAGATGGACTTCTCGCACCCCCAGGAGCACGCGACATGAATTCGATGACCATCCTCACCGAGGCGGACCTGCGCCAGATCGTCAAACTGGATCACGACGCGGTGGCCTGCGTGGAAAACGCCTTCCGCGCGCTGGCGACGCTTGCCGTCGCCATGCCGCCGATCCTGCGGCTCGACATTCCCGAGTACCGCGGCGAAGTCGACGTGAAGACCGCCTATGTGCCGGGCATCGATGCCTTCGCCATCAAGATCAGCCCCGGCTTCTTCGACAACCCGAAGATTGGACTGCCCAGCGTCAACGGCATGATGGTCCTGTTGTCGGCCAAGACCGGTCTGGTCGAGGCGCTGCTGCTGGACAATGGCTATCTGACCGATATCCGCACCGCTGCAGCCGGCGCGGTGGCAGCGAAATATCTGGCGCGGCCCAACGCATCCGTTGCGACGATTTTCGGCGCCGGCGTTCAGGCCGTGTTGCAACTTGAAGCGTTGATGCTCGTGCGACCGATCGCCGAAGTCCGCATCTGGGCGCGCGACGCCGCCAAGGCGGATCGGCTGGCGGGCACGCTGCGCGAGCAGCTTAGCATCGCCGTGCGCGCCGAACCTGATGCGGCAAAGGCCGTCGCCGGTTCGGACATCATCGTCACGACCACGCCGTCAACCGAGCCGCTGATCCGCGCGGGTTTCGTAGAACCTGGCCAGCATATCACCGCGATGGGGTCGGACGCCGAACACAAGAACGAGCTGGCGCCCGCATTGATCGGAATGGTCGATCTCTACGTCGCCGACAGCGCAAGGCAGACGCGCCGGCTGGGCGAACTGCATCACGCGGTTCTTGCCCGACTTGTCGGAGCCGAGGCCGATATCACCGAACTTGGCCAGATAATCGCGGGCGCGAGGCCAGGACGCCGCGCGCCTAGCGACATCACCATCGCCGATCTGACCGGGACCGGCGTGCAGGACACCGCGATCGCCACTCTGGCGCGGGATCGCGCCAGAGTGGCCGGCGCCGGAACGACGTTCGAAAGCTGAATTCTACCCGGCCCAGAAAGAGGGCCCAACAAGCAGGATTTTAAGGAAATGCAGCCCAATCTGAAATTCACCCGCGCGGAATATGACGAGCGGCTGGCCAAGTCCCGGCGCGCCATGCAGGCCAAGGGTGTCGATCTGCTGATCTGCTCGGATCCCTCGAACATGGCGTGGCTTACTGGCTACGACGGCTGGTCGTTCTACGTCCACCAGGCTGTTCTGGTACCGCCGGACGGCGAGCCGGTCTGGTATGGCCGCGGCCAGGACGCCAATGGCGCAAAGCGCACCGCTTATCTCTCGGCAGACAACATCGTCGGCTACGCCGACCACTATGTGCAGTCGATCGAGCGCCACCCGATGGACTACCTGTCCAAGGTCATTGCCGATCGCGGTTGGGACAAGCTCACCATCGGCGTCGAGATGGACAATTATTATTTCTCCGCCGCGGCCTTCGCTTCGCTGCAAAGACATCTCCCGAATGCGCGCTTCGTCGACGCCACGGCGCTGGTCAATTGGCAGCGCGCGGTGAAAAGCCCGACCGAGATCGACTACATGCGCAACGCAGCCCGCATCGTCGAGGCAATGCATGCGCGCATCGTTGAGAAGGCGCAGGTGGGCCTGCGCAAATGCGATCTGGTCGCCGAAATCTACGATGCCGGCATTCGCGGCACGCCGGAGTTCGGCGGCGACTATCCGGCGATCGTGCCGCTGCTGCCGTCCGGAGAGGATGCCTCGGCGCCGCACCTCACCTGGGACGACAGGCCGATGAAATCAGGCGAAGGCACGTTCTTCGAGATTGCCGGCTGCTACAACCGCTATCATGTGCCCCTATCCCGAACCGTCTTCCTCGGCAAGCCGACGCAGGCCTTCCTCGATGCCGAAAAGGCGACCCTCGAAGGCATGGATGCAGGACTGGCGGCAGCCAGGCCTGGCAACGCCTGCGAGGACATCGCCAACGCTTTCTTCGCGGTCCTGAAGAAGTATGGGATCACCAAGGACAACCGGACCGGCTATCCGATCGGTCTTTCCTATCCGCCGGATTGGGGCGAGCGGACGATGAGCCTGCGCCCCGGCGACAAGACCGAATTGAAGCCCGGCATGACCTTCCATTTCATGACCGGCCTGTGGCTCGAGACGATGGGGCTGGAAATCACCGAATCGATCCTGATCACCGAAACCGGCGTCGAGTGCCTGGCCAACGTGCCGCGCAAGCTGGTGGTGAAGGACTGATCATGACAACTGACATGCGGCCTTCGCCGATCTCGCCCAGCGTCGATTTCGACCGCGACGGCGTCCAGCACGGCCATCTGCGCCTGCCGTACAGCCGTGACGATTCAGCGTGGGGCTCGGTGATGATCCCGATCTGCGTCGTCAGGAAGGGTGCGGGTCCGACCGCGTTGCTGACGGGCGGCAACCATGGCGACGAATACGAGGGCCCGCTGGCGCTGTTCGACCTGGCGCGACGTCTCGACCCGAAAGACGTCTCGGGCACAGTGATCATCGTGCCCGCGATGAACTACCCGGCCTTCAGGACCGCGACGCGCACATCGCCGATTGACAAGGGCAACATGAACCGCTCTTTCCCCGGCAGGCCCGATGGAACGGTGACGCAGAAGATCGCGGATTATTTCCAGCGTGAATTGCTTCCCCGCGCGGACCTGGTGCTGGACTTCCATTCCGGCGGCAAGACGCTCGACTTCCTGCCCTGGTGCGCGGCGCATGTACTGCCAAACAAGGCGCAGGAAAAGGCGGCGTTTGCGGCGGTCGAAGCTTTCTCGGCGCCGTGGTCGATGAGGATGCTGGAGATCGACACGGTCGGCATGTACGACACTGCCGCCGAGGACATGGGCAAGGTCTTCGTCACCACGGAGCTTGGCGGCGGCGGCACGTCGACGGCCGAAACGGTGCGTATCGCGCGGCGCGGCGTGGCGAATTTGCTCCGCCACGCAGGCATCCTTGATGGCGCCATCGAGACCGCGCCGACGACTTGGCTCGACATGCCGGACGGATGTTTTTGCTTTGCCGAAAGCGACGGTCTAATCGAGACCATGGTCGATCTCGGCCAACCCGTAATAGCCGGTCAGGTTGTCGCGCGCATTCATCCGATCGGAAGCACGGGTCTCACGCCTCAGGACGTCCGATCGGACCTTTCTGGCCTACTCGCCGCCAGACATTTTCCAGGGCTGGTCCAGGCGGGCGACTGCGTGTCGGTGATGGCGGTCAAGCTCGGCTGAAGCGTGTCGCCCAAAAGTGCGCAGCGGTTTTGGAACAATGCAACGCGCAAAACCAAAGGCTTAGGGCGCATTGCATCAATCCGTTCTGGCGCGACGGGCTTTAGAGTCAGGCCCGCGTCGCCTCCAACCTTCGGCCCGTCATGAAATCATCGCTCACACAGACACCCGGCCTATCGGTCGCCTCGCTGGTGCTCGGCGGCATCATCATCGGGCTGTCGCCGATCTTTGTCAGGCTGTCGGAACTCGGCCCGGTTTCAACCGCCTTCTGGCGCGTCGGGCTTGCCATGCTGCCGCTGCTTGCGTGGCAAGCAATCCAAGTTCGGCCGGCGAGAAGCGACCCGCAGCCGGGCTCACTTCGCGATGCTGTTGCCCTGACTGTGCCTGGTGTGATGCTGGCCGGCGACCTTCTAGCCTGGCACATCTCCATCCATGTTACCTCTGTCGCCAATGCCACGCTGCTTGCCAATATGTCGCCGATCTTCGTCGTGCTCGGCGGCTGGCTGCTGTTCGCAAATACGGTCAGCCGGGCGTTCCTCGCCGGGCTGGCGCTGGCCATCTGCGGCGTCGTTCTGCTCAACGGCGCTCTATCCGGCGGTTCCAGCCATCTGGGTGGTGATGCCATCGCGGTTCTGGCGGCTGTATTCTATGCCGGCTATATTCTCACCTTGTCACGGCTGCGCAGCCGCTATTCGACGCTGACGACCCTTCTCTGGTCGTCTGCCACCGCGGCGGTCTGTATTCTTCCGGTTGCGTTGCTCTTCGAACCGTCATTCGTACCGGTGACCATTTATGCCTGGGCGATCGTTCTCGCCCTGGCCTTGCTATGCCACGTCGGCGGCCAGGGCCTCATTGTCTATGCGCTCGCCTTGCTGCCCGCTTCATTCTCGTCGCTGACGCTGTTGACACAGCCAATCATAGCCTCTTGCGTTGCCTGGATTATACTTGACGAGCCGCTGGGCGCGATGCAGGCCGCGGGCGGCGTCATCGTGATTGGTGGCATTCTCGTCGCAAGGCGCGGATAGACGTCGGAATAACTTGACGGCACCGGAATTTCAATGTGACAGTCGACGGTCAACATCTACAATCCTTCATTATCTGCCTCGGTCATTCGTTCTCCTTAGCGCGGCTGACAAATGGGTCATGGAGCGAAACACATGATTTCGGGCAACTAGACCGATACCGAGGCGATCGTCAATCTCCATCGCGCGGATCAGATCCTCGACTTCTGTGGCGATGTCGTCCAGCGTTTCATCCCAATCCATTGAAGGTAGAACGAGAAGCCACATCCGGGATGTCAGGAAGAACAGCTTGCGCAGCATGTCGCGCAGCAGGCTGTTTCCGACCTGCTCCGTCAACGCCTCGTAATAGGCGATATTGACACGCGCGAATTCACGAGTGTCGCGCCGGCCCTTGAGTGCGAGGAAAGCGGCCTGGTAATGGCGCATGCTGGCGATGGTTTCGGGCGTGGACGGCAGCGGGTCGAGCACGCCCATCAATTCCGCCAGCGCCATGCGCAATGCATAGACCTCGTTCAACTGATACGGCTGGATCATCGTCACAACCGACCCAACGCCATGGCGAATTTCGACAAGCCCGTCGAACTCCAGCCTGGCAAGAACCCGGCGGATCGGTGAGCGGCTGACATTGAATTCCAGCGCCAGCGCTTCCTCGCTGAGGCGAAACGCCGGCGGGTAATCCATCGTGCAGATTCGCATCCGTATCTCTTCATGGAGCGCGTCGAAACGCTCTTGCGATGCTGTCCGCCGACGCAATGGCTCGTCCTTCGTAAGGAAATTTTCCTCGTTGGTCACGGCGATCAATGGGCCTCGGTCACGTGGAGGAATGCTCGGGTTCGCTCTTCCCGCGGTGCTCCGAACAGTTCATCAGGTCCTCCCTGCTCATGAACCCGACCGCCATGGAAAAAGCATACCCGGTCGGAAAATTCCCGCGCGAAGGCCATCTGATGCGTGACCATCAGGATGGTCAGCTTGTGCTCGGCGGCGAGATTGCGAATTACCGCCAGCACCTCGCCGATCACTTCCGGGTCGAGCGCCGAAGTGACCTCGTCGAAAAGCATGACCTTGGGCCGCATGGCGAGTGCGCGGGCAATTGCCACACGCTGCTGCTGTCCCCCCGAAAGCTGGCTGGGATAATGCCTGGTCTTGTCCAGAAGGCCGACCATTTTCAGCAAATCCGCAGCCCGCGACTCGGCTTCCGTCCGGCTCATCCCATTGACGCGCATCGGCGCCTCCATGCAATTTTGAAGCGCCGTCATGTGCGGGAAGAGATTGAACTGCTGGAAAACCATGCCGACATCACCGCGGACAGTGCGTTGGTAGCGCTCATCAGCAACTGCCAATCCACCCGCCTTTCGGGGCATATGGGTGATAGGCCGGCCGGCGACCCAGATCACACCCTCGCTGATTTTATCGAGCGTCATCAGGGCGCGCAGCACCGTTGTCTTTCCCGATCCGGACGGACCTATGATCGTCACTCGCTCGCCCGGCATGACCTCTAGACACAGATTGTCCAGGACTGCCAACGACCCGTAGCGCTTTGAAACGGCTTCAAATCGAACAATTGGTTCCATGTTATGCACCCTTCAATTTGACGCGCTGATCAAGCAGCCGCACGGCGCCGCCGGCAACCATGCTGAAGACGAGGAAAAATAGCCCCGCTAGCGTGATCGGCTCGGTGTAGCGGAACGTGTCATTACCGATGATGCGCGCGGTTGCGACAAGTTCGATAACCGCTATGGCGAGCAGCACGGGCGTCTCCTTGAACATCGCCACGAAATAATTTCCGAGTGGCAAGATCACCGGTGGAATAGCTTGAGGCAGGATGATCCGCCAGTAAGTCGTCGCAAGCGGCATGTTCAGGGCGGTTGCCGCCTCCCACTGGCCGCGTGGCACGTTGTCGATCCCGGACCGGTATACTTCTGCGCAATAGGCTGAGTAGTGGACTCCCAGCGCGACAATCCCACAGGCAAAGGATGGCAACGTCACCCCCCATAACGGCAGGAAATAATAGAGCGCGAAGAGCTGTATCAGCAACGGGGTCGAGCGGATGAACTCGATGAACACCATGACCGGCACGGTTACGAGCGCCGTGCGTAGCGAGCCTAGAACCGCCAGCACCAGCCCGAGAACAAGCGCCAGGGCAAAACCGCCAAATGTCGCGGCAAGCGTGACAGTCGAGGCCATGGCGAGATCGGGAACGATGCCGATCGCATAATCCCAATCCCAGATCATGCCGAACGTCCCACCAAAAGACCCTGGCCGGCCAGCCGGGCCAGAAGCCTCATTCCGATCGTAATGAGCAGCCCTATCGCGAAATAGAAGAACAAGATGATGGTGAACACTTCAACCGTCCGATAGGTGGTCTGGTTGAGCTGGTATGCCGTATAGGTGAGGTCGGAAATACCGATGAACGAAACCAGGGCGGTTAGCTTGAACAACTGGATGAACAGGTTTCCCCATGGCGGGATCATCAGCACGAACGCTTGCGGCAGGATAATGCGTCGCATTCGCGTCCAGGGCGACATGTTAAGTGCGATCGCCGCCTCATACTGCCCCTTCGGCACAGCGCGGACGGCGGCCTCTACCACCACGCCGCCATAGGCGCCGACATTCAGGGCGACGCCGAGAACGCCGGCGCTGAACGGATCTATGCGCGGACCGAACAGCGGAAGCACGTAGAACAGCCAGAAGAGCTGAACGAGCGCCGAGGTGCCGCGAAAGATCTCGACATAGGCAGCGGCCGTCCAGCGCACAGGGGCAAAGGGCGCCATTCTTCCGAGCCCACCCGCAAAGGCGAAGATAACCGATAGGATGGYTGCGCAGATCGTGATCTTGACAGTTGTCAGCGCCGCGTCCGCGAAGACCAACAGGCTGTCGGAGAATGGCGAGTTCGCAAAATAGACGCCACCCAGAATAAGTGTCGCGAGAAACAGGATGAAGAGTGCGCGGATCGACAAAGCAAGGGGCCTCCAAGGCGTGAAGACGGGCCGAAGCCCGCCTTGTCCGGTATGAGCTACAGACCTTTCGAGCAGAGTTCTGCTGTCGTCTTGTCCGGACGGTCATTCGGCGTAAAGCCCCAGCGGGCCGCCATCTTCGCGTAGCCCTCGCCGTCTTGCAGATAGCTGGTCTGGATCGCATTGAAGGCTTGGACGAACTCCTGGTTCTGCGCTTGTTCTGCAGCCTCGCCTTTGCGGAACGCTATCGCGCCGTGGCCTTTGTAAGTTTCGCCGGCGATTTCGGTGATCGAACCGGAACTCTCCACGCCCAGGAGTTCTCCAGCGCTTAACACGATGTCGGCAATGGCGAATGCCGACAGCGCAAATCCGTCGGCGCGACCGGACATTACCGCACCCAACCCCGCCGACTTGTCCCCGACCCGCAAAAGCTTTTCGTCTGGAACTCCATCCTTCAGCGCCAGTGTTTCTTCCGTGCCTCCCGCCAGGACCGCCCCTTCGGTCGTCGTGATATCCTTGAACGTTTTCAGTCCCTTGGGATTGCCGGTTTTGACGACATAGGCAGCGCCCTGACCGAATGTAGGCTCCGAAAAACCCAGGCTCACTGATGCTGAAAAAGCGGGATGAAGAGAATATTCTGCCTGCGAGTAAAGGCATGGATACGATTCGAGCCGTCCGGGGTGGAGGCGGAGTGGACTCCGTCCGACGGGCCACTCCTCGATTTCCTGGAGCGGTTGAGTTTGACAAAGGAAGCCTCCTGCAGATCAGGCATATGTCTCACATGCGCCGCCGAACTGGTTTCGGGCACTGTTGTCTATCCAGAAGGAATCAGCCCTCCCGATGAGGCGGCGACTGTCATCCTTTGCAGCGCAAGACCCGCGAGTGATTTGATCATCAGAATCTGACGGATGCTCGGATTGTCCATGTTCATGGCTGCCGCCGCCCTCCTGTGGCCTTGGTGCGTTGATGCCGTTTGAATGGTATCGGCACGCAGGGTTCAACGTAGCCGGGTCAGCTGATGCCATTCAAGTTCCACGAACCTCGCCGCCATCGGGTTCCAAAACACGCGGAACTTCGCCGGCGTCCCGTCGAGCCGCTCGGAGACGTCTTCGCCGATCCGCACTGGCATACAGTTGCCGCAGGGGCAAAGCGCGGCGACGGTCTCCGGCTCGATGATGATCTCGACGCGCTCCAGATGCTTCGGGAACGCCTTGCGCGGCCGCGCAGCACGGCGCTCGCTTGCCGGCTTTGCCGCTTCAAGCTCGGCCTCGATCGCGCCGAGCCCGGTCTGGACCTCGTCGAAGGCAAAGGCCTGCTGATCGACGTCGAGCTTTTCGGAGCTGCGGCCGAACTGGGGGTCAGGACAAGAGCAGTTCAAAATCCTGCGCTAAGACCGAACGGAGCGTGAACCCTCGTCGCGTATCCGCATGATAGTCTGGCGGCTTGTTGCGAACTTCCTGGCGACGGCCGAAACGCTCAGTCCGGCCGTCAGCTCGACACGCGCATCTTGTTTCTGCTTTTCGCTCAGGGTTGATGGGCGGCCGAGAATTTTCCCCTCTGCCTTGGCACGCTTAAGGCCGGATTGCGTCCGCTCGATCAACAGATCGCGTTCAAACTGTGCGACGGCATTGAGGACGTTCATGGTCATCGTGCCGGCCGAGCTGGCGAGATCAACGCCACCAAGCGCAAGGCAGTGAACCCGCACGCCGATTTCAGCCAGTGCCTTAACCGTTGAGCTGACGTCGATAGCATCGCGGCCGAGACGGTCAAGCTTGGTCACGATCAGAACATCGCCGGATTCCAGCCTGTCCATAAGCCGGGTGAACCCCCGCCTTTGAGCGATGGCGGTGCTGCCGGAAACCGTCTCGGTGATGATCCGGCGAGGTTCGACCAGAAAGCCTGCGGCCTGGATTTCCTGGATCTGGTCCTCAGTGGTCTGGCCCGTCGTCGAGACGCGGGCATAGGCGAAGGTGCGTGGCATAGGTTCAATTTCGTCCGAATAGGCTGTCCGGAACATCTCTCCTGTTCATTAGTGTGTCAATATAATTTGTGGACAGGCGGTTTTGCCCCTGTACGGAATCGAACCTTAACGTACAGGGCACGGTCATTGGTGCGCAAATGTAGGGAGTAGCAAATGGCCAAGCGGAAACTTCTCAAAGTTCAGGACCGGCAGGCGCTTTTCGATATTCCCACCGACGAGGATAGCTTGATCCGCCACTATTCCCAGTCACCGGCCGGCTCAAAATCGAGGTCCGCAGACGGGAGCATAGTCGGCTCGGCTTTGCGGTGCAGCTCTGCCTGATGCGTTATTGGGCCGCGCGCTGATGGCCAACGAGATGCCGCCCAAGGCGATGCTCAACTATATTGCCGAGCAAATTGGAGGGAGTTGTCAACTTAACGCAGTATAGCGCGTCTGGAGAGACTCCAGCCCGATTTTAGTCGTCATAAGCCTTTGATTTGCTTACGGCACGATTTTTCGCTTGACGAGTAGACGGCAGTAATTCTCGTTAAGTTGACAACTCCCGCGCCACAGATAGTGCGTCTTGCCCGCGATGGAGATCACGACCTCATCCATATGCCAAATATCTTGCCGCGAAGGTCGCTTGCGCGGCAGCCGGCGAGTAGTCCGGCCCGAACTTGATCCCCCAGCGGCGGATGGTTTCGTAAGACACCACAATCCCGCGCTCAAGCAGCATTTCCTCGACCAGGCGCAGGCTCAGCGGGAACCGATAGTACAGCCACACGGCATGAGCGATGATTTGCGGTGGGAAACGGTGGCGCTTGTAGCTGACGGCGGGGTGGTTCATGCTCATCATCTATGAAAAACTTGCTGAGCCAAACTTAACGTGACGAGCTCCTCTGAGGGCAAAACGCTCGGTTGAGAAACTGAACCCTGGCCAAAAACATCCCTGATTGTTTCTGACTCCACGTAGAACATCGCGTCGCAGCGCGCGCAAGCTGGTCGTCCCGACAACAAATCCGCCCCAGTTACCGCCTCACAGGTAACCGGGGCAGATTGGGTGGCGGTGGCGCTTTGCCAGGCAACCTCGTCGGATCGCAGCCTGGTTTTTGGCACCAGCCTCGATGAAGCGACGCCATTGGCTTATTGCACGCGTTGTGATTGCGGTTGTGCGCCAGGCCGGCACCGTGTCGGTTCACGGCGATCACGATCAGGAGCGGGTTGTGGATGAATGCAGGCGAAGTCGCAGCATCCGGAGCCGCAGGCGTCGCAATGCTTAGGCTCTTGCCACGATGAGGCCTGCTAGCGGCGGGATGTCTTGATCCCGATCGGCGATGCCGAGCCGGTCGCCAAGATAGCGATAGAAAGACAGGCCGAGCTTTTTGCAGGTCTTCACCAGACCGAGCATGGTGTCACGCGCAATGCGGCCGTCACGGCTCATGGTGCCACCGGAGATCTTTCGCTTGGTCACAAAGCTGCGCAGGTCGTTCTCCGAGGCATTGGTGTGAAGCGGGATCTCCGGCCGCTCCAGCACGCGCAGCAGTTCATCCTTGCGACGATGCAGCCGCACCAGAAGCTTGTCGAGCTCAGCATAGCCAGTGCGGATCGAGAATATTCGATCGAACCGCTTGTGGAACGCGTCGCTGAGACCGGGCGAGGGGTTTTGTCGGAAAGCTTTGAGCGCTTTATGAAAGCGCCAGATCAGATCGCGCATGTTCTCGACCAGATGCACCTGGTGGGGTTTGGCTGGCATCAGTTTTTGCAGGAGCCGCTCTGCATGCACGCAGCAAAGTGGCAATGATCGCGGAATCGGGACCCTGTATTTTCGCGCAAAAGGAACCCCGGTGTTGGGGTGTTGAAGGGCACGCCGGTTAGCGCCCGATCAGGGGAGCTGGTCGGGGTTGCGCAGCCTGATCGGGCGCGGCTAATTGGCTTTTCGGCTTTAGCCTTGAGAGCGGCTCTTGAAGCGCCAGGATTCGTTTCCGGTCTCGACGATSTCGCARTGRTGSGTSAGGCGGTCGAGCAGSGCSGTYGTCATCTTGGCGTCGCCGAAKACGCTCGGCCATTCACCGAATGCCAGGTTGTTGGTGATGATGATCGAGGTGCGCTCGTAGAGCTTCGAGATCAGGTGGAAGAGCAACTGCCCGCCGGCCTGGGCAAAGGGAAGATAGCCGAGTTCGTCGAACACGACGAATTCGAGCCGGGTGAGATGGTCTGCGATGCGGCCCTGCCGACCGGCACGGGTCTCAGTCTCGAGCCTGTTGACGAGGTCGACGACGGCCCTCGAACGCTTCCGCCCTATCCGCGTCAACCGCTTCAACCCCAGGAACTTCCTCTTCCCTCAGCGTGTATCGTTGCAGAGATTCCCACGGAGCCCCAAAACTGCCAGATTCCGCGCCAAATCGGCCCAAACGCCGATGCTAGTCCGCAGTCTGTGTCCTTTACACCCGTCCTTCTAACTGCGGCGATGGGCCGGTCCAAATGGCTGCGGACCTACCGACGGCGATTTGGGGTTGGACAGTCCGGGATTCCCGTGAGGGCCGCATTGAGGTCGGGGCTATGGATGCCTACGCCTACAAGTTGTTGTCAATATACGAACCGGATGCAGTGGTGGGATTGCGCGTCGTCGCAACGATCCGGCCACTTCCATGTCCAACGCTCGTTGCATCCAGAACTGCGCCCGCCGATATGGTGTCAGCCCTGCGGCAGGCACTGTTGTGCGCCCATGAAAGCGAAGACGGACGTGCTGCGTTGCGTCCGCTCGCGATCGAACGCTTCGACTGCCCGGATGTGGCCAACTATAGCGTGCTCGCGAGAGGCGGCGGAGGCGGTCGGTCAGAGGCTTGCGGCATGGTGACGGCAGGAGCACGCTGGCGACACGGGGCGGCAGGCGCCGCGCTCCGTCTAGGCGCGTCCTATGGATTGATAGCGGGGATCAACAAGCAGACGTAACGCCAACAGATTCTTCGGGCATTTTCCAAATCCCCTTCCTCATAGTCGCGGGCGATCTGCCAGAAAAAGCCGTCTATCAAGGCTACAATGCCGTTGACGGTATCGTCGACCTGACTGGCGGGAACCAACTGTTTGACGGCGTAGCGGATGTTAGAGACGAAGCGCGCGCCCGTCAGATGATAGAGATGCTTGATGCGCGGCTCGGTCTGGGAAGCGATCATGAACTGCATCCACGCCGCCGCGCGCTTGGRCGCGCCCAAGTGCTGCGGCGCGAACGAGCCGTCGACGATCGCCCGCAGCCGCTGCACCGGCGTCGGATTTGCAGGCGCCAGCTTGAGAATATCCTGACGAAACAGGTTCGACAGATTACGCATGGCCAGCGCCATCAGCTCTTCTTTGCTGTCGAAATAGTGATTGACCAGCCCGGCCGACATTCCAGCGCGCCGGGCGATGGCTGCCATCGTGGCGCCGGACATACCTTCGTCCCCGATGACAGCGACCGCGGCGTCCATCAATTCTTCCCGGCGCATCGCCTTGATTGATCGTTTCGCCATTGCATTGCCTTTCAGTTTGTGCATTGATTAGCCATTCAATATATTAAATGCTCATTTAATCAAAGCCGGAGTTCGTATGCCCAGCGTCATTATTTCCGGGGTCAGAACAGTCGAAACCCACTGGATTCCGCTTGCCGACGGCCGCAAGCTGGCCGCACGCTTGTTCCTGCCAGAAGACGCCGAAGACAATCCCGTCCCGCTGATCCTCGAATACATACCGTATCGCCGTCGCGACGGCACGCGCACGGGCGATGAGGAGATGCATCTTTTCTTCGCCGGCCACGGCTATGCCTGCGCCCGCGTCGACATTGCCGGCACCGGCGATTCCGAAGGCCTGCTCGACGACGAATATGTCAAGCGCGAGCAGGACGACGCGCTGGAGATTCTCGACCATCTTTGCGCGCAGCCCTGGTGCACCGGCGTGGCCGGCATGATCGGCAACAGCTGGGGCGGGTTTTCCGGTTTGCAGGTCGCAGCGCGCCGTCCGCCGCAATTGAAGGCAATCGTCACGTCCTGCTCAACCGACGATCGTTACGCTTGCGATGCGCACTATAATGGTGGCCTGCTGATCAACGATAATTTCGGCTGGGGCGGGGCGTTGTTCGGCTATTCGGCGCTGCCGCCGGACCCGGCCGTCGTCGGCGAGGATCGCTGGCGGCAGATGTGGAAGGACCGGCTCGACGACCACAAGAACCATGCCGCTGAATGGCTGAAGCATCAGCGTCGCGACGCGTTCTGGAAGCAGGGTTCGGTGTGCGAGGAATTTTCTACGATCGAGTGCGCCGTGCTGGCGGTCGGAGGCTACCTCGATGGCTACACGCAGACCATCTTCAGCCTGGTCGAGAACCTCAAAGGGTTGGCCAAAGGTCTTTGCGGTCCGTGGGGCCACAAGGAACCAAACTATGGCGTACCCGGCCCTGCCGTCGGTTACCTGCAGGAATGCATCCGCTGGTACGATCACTGGCTGAAGGGCATCGACAACGGTGCCGACCGCGAGCCGGACATGCGCTTCTACCTGATGGACTATGCCACGCCGCATTCGCATATCGACTTCAGGCCAGGCCGCTGGCTGGGTTTTCCGCAATGGCCGGCAAAGCAGATCGGCGACAAGACCTGGTGGTTGAACGGCGACGGCAAGCTCGGCGAAACGCAGGATGCCGGCGGGGCAAGGCCGATCATTTCCTCGCCGCTCACCACCGGCGTGCAAGGGCAGGAATGGTGCCCCTATGGCCAGGGCCGCATCTCGGCCGAAGGCGCACGCGACCAGCGGGCCGATGATGGCGGCTCGCTTTGCTTCGACAGCGTGGTGATGGATGCCGACCTGCCGCTTGCCGGCATATCGAAAATCAGGCTGCGCGTCGCCGCCGACAAGCCACAGGCGCAAATCTGCGTCAGGCTGAACGATGTGGCGCCCGATGGCACCTCCGCCTTCATCACCTTTGCGCTGCTCAATCTCACGCACCGCGAGAGCCACGAGTTTCCGACGCCGCTGACGCCAGGTCAGTTCGAGGATGTCGAACTGGAATTCAAACCGGTGGCGCAGATCATCCCCAAGGGACACAGGCTGCGGGTGGCGATTTCCTCGTCCTACTGGCCGATGGCCTGGCCGTCGCCGGAGCGCACGATGCTGACACTCGACCCAAAGGGCTGCCGGCTCGATCTGTCGATCCTAGCCAGCGAAGATGGCCTGGCACCCGTCGCTTTCGAGGAGGCGCTGTGGGCGCACCCCGGTCCGGTGACGATCAAGGAGCCGGCGCGCCAGCTGCGCTCGCTGACGACCGACCTGCCGACCGGACGCAACGAACTGACGGCACTGTCCGACGATGGCCGCTTCGTCTTCGAGGAAACCGGCACAGAGATCACCTCTTGGCGCCGCAAGGTCTATGGGATCACCGACGACGACCCGGCGAGCTGCGTGACGCAAGTGACCTGCCATGAGGAATTGACCAGGCCCGATTGGAGCGCACGGCTCGATTGCGGAATAACCATCAGCTGCGACCGCGACAATTTCTACGCACGCGGCTGGGTCAAGGCTTACGAGCGGGGAACGGTCTTCGCCGAGCGGACTTACGACGAGGTCATTCCACGCGATTGCATGTAGCCAACAAAAAAAGGGGGAACAAAAATGCACATGAAACTCGACCGCAGAACATTCCTGGCCGGCTCGTCGGCACTGGCGATCCTGCCCTATGTCAGCTTCGCGCGGGCGGCTGACAGAACCAACCCGATCATCGCGCTCGATGCCGATATTGGCAATCTCGATCCGGGCAATCGCGTCGGCACCACCGAAGGCAACATCATCCGTTCGGTTTGCCAGACGCTGGTGCGGTTCGAGCCGGGCAAGACCAGCTGGACCAACGACGCGGCCAAGGAGTTCAAGCAGATTTCCGTCACCGAGTTCGGCTTCGAACTCAACCCCGGCCAGATGTTCACCGGTGGCTTCGGCGAGATGACAGCCGACGACGTCAAATACTCGTTCGACCGCTACATCAATGGCGACAAGAACGGCAAGAAGCTCGCCTATGCCGACGACATGAAGGCGCTCAAATCCGTCGAAGTCACCGGCAAATACACTGGCAAGCTAATCCTCAAGCATCCCTCGGCCGCACTCTGGCTGATCGGCATCTGCGACGCGTCAGGTGCGATCCTGTCCAAGAAGGCCGTCGAACAACTGGGCGACAAGATCGCCACCACGCTGATCGGCTCCGGACCGATGACTCTCAAGGAATGGCGCCCGAAGGAACAGTTCGTGCTCGCCGCCAACCCCGACTACAAGGGGCCGTACAAGGCGCATTTCGAGGAGATCACCTGCAAGATCATTCCCGAGCGCAAGACCTCCTTCCTGTCTTATCAGGCCAAGGAGCTCGACTTAACCGCTTTCGATGCCGACCAGCTCGACACCGCCAAGGGCCTGCCGGACACCAAGGTGATCGACATTCCAGGGATCGACTACACCTGGATCGGCATCAATGTGCAAAAGGGCGATCTCGCCGACCTTAAGGTGCGCCAGGCCATCCGATGGGCGATCGATGTCGATGCGATCATCCAGGGTGCCTATTCCGGCGCCACTTCGCGCGCCAAGACGCTGCTGGCGCCCGGCCTGCTCGGCAACTGGGCCGATGCGCCGCTCTACACGAGGGATCTCGCCAAGGCGCAGGCGCTGCTCGCCGAGACCGGCAAGACGGGGCTGACCTTCACCTTCACGTGTCTCAACGACGCGACATCGCTGGCGGTGGCGCAGATCGCTCAGGCCAATCTCGCCGAAGTCGGCATCACGCTCACTATCAACGCGATGGATTCAGGCGCCTACTGGGCGCTCGGTGCCGACGATGCCGGCAAGGATCTCGAACTGACGCTCATTGCCTACACCTCCAAGTTCGACCCGAGCTTCCAGACGCAGTGGTTCCTCGCCAGCCAGATCGGCCTGTGGAACTGGCAACGCTGGAACAATCCCGAGTTCGACAAGCTCCACCAGGAGGGCCTGGAGACGCTGGACACGGCCAAGCGCGAGGAGATCTATATCAAGATGCAGAAGCTGCTCGATGAATCGGCTTCCTGCATCTGGGTCACGCACGGCCGCAACTTCTTCGTCAACGCGGCCTGGCTGAAGCCTATGTTCCTGCCCAATGGCAAGGACTGGCAATTCGAGTTCTTTGACAAGGCGTGAGGTCGATGGACCAGATGACCAGTTGTGGCGGACCAGACCCGGAGCCCCGTTCATGAGCAGATCGCAACGGACTGCCGCTTTCATCGCGAGTCGTCTGGCATCGGTGGCGCTGACCATCGCCGGCGCCGCGCTCCTTCTATTCCTGATGGTGCGCCTGGTGCCGGGAGACTTCACCTCGGTGATGCTCGGCCCGCGAGCAACGCCAGAGCTTCGCGCCCAGATAGCCCATGACATGGGCCTCGACCGCAGCCTGCTCGAGCAACTTTGGCTGTTCGCCAGCCGCGCCGCGACCGGCAATTTCGGCGAGGATGTCGTCTCGCGCCGGCCGATCCTCGAGATCGTTCTCGATGTCATTCCCAACACGCTGGCCCTGGCCTTCAGCGCGCTGGCGCTGGCGCTGGTCGTCGGCATTCCGATCGGCGTCATCGCGGCGCTGAAACCGGGGTCGTGGCTCGACAGTGGCTTGGCCCTGCTGTCGATCTCCTTCATCACGACGCCGACGCTGGTGGTCTCGGTCATCCTGTTCCTGATCTTCGCCATCGGCCTGCACTGGCTGCCGGTGGCCGGTGCCGGTGCGCCCGGCGACATCGCGGACCGGCTACGGCACCTGATCCTGCCCAGCGTGGCGCTGGCGCTCGGCTGGGTGGGCTACATCTCGCGCCTGGTGCGTGCGGCGCTGCTCGACACGCTGGCGGAGCTGCATGTGCGCACAATGCGCGCCTATGGTGTATCCGAATACCGTATCGTTGGCCTGTACGCGCTGAAGCTTGCTTTGGTGCCGGTCGTGTCTATCCTCGGCATTGGGCTCGGTGACCTGATCGGCAGTTCGGTCGTCGTCGAGATCATCTTCGCCCGCTCCGGCATCGGCAGCCTGATCTTCAACTCGATCGCGCAACGCAACTACCCCGTGGTGCAGGCCTGCGTCGTCTTTATCGTAGCATTCTACATCGTCGCCAACCTGATGGTTGATATGATCAACGCGCTGCTCGACCCTCGCATCGCGGGGGCCCGCACATGAGCGGACTGGTCGTGACGCTCAAACGCATCTGCTCTGAACGCGACGGCCGGCTTGGGCTGGCCTTCACATTGGCTATCCTCGTGTTCGCGCTGGTCGGCCCGCTTGTCAGTCCCGATCCCAATGCGATCGACATCAAGGCCCGCTTTGCGCAGCCGGGACTGACGCATCTGCTCGGCACCGACAATCTCGGTCGCGACCTGATGGCGCGCACCTCGGTCGGAACGCGCTATGCGTTGACGCTGGCTGTGATGATCGTCGTCATCTCGTCGATCATCGGTTCGGTGATCGGCATTGTCGCCGGCATCGCCGGCGCTTGGATAGATCGGGCGGTGATGGCGGTCTTCGATATCGTCAACGCGTTCCCACCGCTCATCCTGGCCTTCGCGCTGATCGCGCTTTACGGGAAGGGCTCGGCCACCTTCGTGCTGCTGGTCACCGTCGTCTTCATTCCGCAATTCGGCCGCATGGCACGGGCCCGGGCGCACACCTTGCGCAATCTGAGCTTCATCGAAGCTGAGCGCATGCTCGCTGTTCACCCCGTTACCATCGTGGTCAGGCATTACCTGCCCAATGTCGCCGGCCCGGTTATCGTGCTGGCCAGCATGAACCTGCCTGTCGTAATCGCCTTCGAAGCCTCACTCTCCTTCCTCGGCTTTGGCGTACAGCCGCCGAAATCCTCACTGGGCACGCTGATCAAGGACGGCTTCGTGTCGATCAACCAATCCTGGTGGCCGACCATCGCCGCCGCCCTGGTGCTGGCCATTGCCACACTCGGCGCAACCTTGCTCGGCGAGGCGCTGCGGCGTGTCATCGACCCCAAAACAGCGAGTGTGAGCTGATGGCGATTTCTGTGCGCAACCTGTCGGTCGACTATAGCCTGCCACATGGCACCGCGCATGCACTACGCGACGTTTCCCTGGAGATCCAGAAGGGCGAAATGCTCGGGCTGGTCGGCGAATCCGGCAGCGGAAAATCGACCGTCGCCTTCGCGCTGATGGGCCTGCTCGCCAACAATGCCAAGGTTACATCAGGCACAGCGAAGATCGACGGCAAAAGTTTCGACCTAACCAAGCGMAACGCGACGGCGGCGCTGCGCGGCCGTGGAATGGCGATGATCTTCCAGGATCCGATGCTCTCGCTCAATCCGGTGTTCACCGTTGGCACGCAGCTCTGCGAAGTGCTGCGCCGGCGCTCTCCCGGCAGCGACCGCAAGACACGCATAGGGATGGCCGAAGACGCGCTCGACAAGGTCAAGCTGAGCAACCCGCAGCGGCGGATGGGCCAGTATCCGCACGAGCTGTCCGGCGGCATGCGCCAGCGCGTGGTGATCGCCATGGCGCTCTTGTCGGAGCCGGCGCTGCTGATCGCTGACGAGCCGACCACCGCGCTCGACGTGACGGTCGAGGCGCAGATCATGCGCGAGATCATCGGCCTGCGCGACCGCATTGGCTGCGCCGTGCTTCTGATCACCCACAGCCTCGGCTTGGTCACCGAATATTGCGACAAGCTTTCGGTGCTCTATGCCGGCGAAAGACTGGAAAGCGGTACGGTCAACAAAGTGCAGCAACAGCCCGGCCATCCCTATACCCGCATGCTGTTCGACTGCGAGGTGCAGATCGACCGCGAGCGCCATGCCGATGCCTCTGAGAATCGATTCACGGTGATTGCCGGCGAGCTGCCGGATCCGCGCCAGCGGCCGCCCGGCTGTATCTTCAACGGACGCTGCGACGTCTCGTTCGCGGATTGCGCTGTCGTCGATCCCGGCGATTATCTCGTCGGCGATGATGCCGGGCACAGCGCCCGCTGCCTTCGGCTGGAGACGCCGTGATGGACGCGATCTCGATCAACAATGCGCAGTTGCGCTTTGGCGAAACCGCCGCGCTCGACGGCGTCTCGCTCTCCATTCCACAAGACAAATGTTTCGGAATTGTCGGCGAATCCGGCTCCGGCAAGACGACGCTAATGCGCGCCATTCTTGGCCTGCAGAAGCTCGACCAGGGCGAAATCCGCATCCTGGGCAATCCGCTGGTGCACAGCCGCGCGGCACTCAAGCAACGCGCGAGCTTCATCCAGCCGATCTTCCAGGATCCGGCCGCCTCGCTGTCACCGCGCAGCCGCATCAGGACGCTGATGAACGAGGTGGCCACAGTATTGAAGGAGCCAGTCGCGACGACCGATGAGCGGCTGCGCGTCATCCTGAACCGGCTCGGCCTGTCGCAGAGCGTCGTCGACAAATACCCGCACGAGATCAGCGGCGGACAGGCGAGGCGGGTGGCGATTGCCCGGGCGCTGCTGATGAAGCCGTCGATCCTTGTCGCCGACGAGCCGACCGCCGGTCTCGATGTCTCCGTTCAGGGCGATCTACTCAACCTCTTGCAAGACATCAGGCGGTCAGAAAAGATCACGCTTGTCGTCATCAGCCACAATCTGGCGATCGTGCGGCTCATCGCCGAAAACGCTATCGTCATGCGCGCGGGAAAAGTGGTTGAGGGCGGCGACGTTGGGTCGCTATTCAAGTCGCCACGGGAAGCCTACACCCGCGAATTGCTGGCGGCGTGGCCGAGCATCACGCGGGCGGGGCCACCCGCTCTAAGGTTTGAGGTTCAGGATCACGGTGAGCTTGGATTGTGATTCAAGCTCCGGATGGATCGATTTGTGCTGACTGACGCCCAACGGGCGAAGATGGAACCGCATTGCCTCGGCAAGCCGAGCGACCCCGGGCGCGGAAGATCGACGCCATATCAAAGCAGGCACGCGCGCACTTCTGCAGCTCGTTTGCACTCATGAAACAAGGCTGGCGCAAGGCAGCCAATCGGCCATCTCGCACACAAACCAAGCCCTTTCGAGAGCATGCCATGGTAGTATCAATAGACATATCTCCAAGTTGGCGCGACATCGCGCGGATCAGCGATGGTGAGACGCTGGCGCTTGCGCCTGCCGCTTGGGACCGTGTCGTACACGCAAACCGCATCGTGGCGCGCATAGTCGAAAACGGCATACGCGCCTACGGCGTGAACACCGGGGTTGGCGCGCTGTCGAACACAGTGGTCGAACCTGCTTTGCAGCAGCAACTTTCTCGCAACATTATCTTCAGCCACGCTTGCGGGGTTGGTGATCTGCTGCAGGAGCGCAGCATCCGTGCCATCATTGCATCGCAGGTGGCCAATTTTGCGCACGGCCACTCTGGAGTGCGACCAGAGATCGTTCTCAACTTACTGAGCTTCTTGGAGCGCGGCTGCATCCCCGAGGTACCGTCGCGTGGATCGGCGGGGTATCTCACGCACAACGCACACATTGCGCTTGTATTGATCGGCGAGGGCAGGGCGCGTGTCGCGGGGCGTCGAATGAGCGGACGTGACGCCTTGGCAGCCATCGGAGTCGAACCTCTGGTGCTCGGCGCCAAGGAGGGCCTCAGCCTGGTCAATGGCACTGCCTGCGCTACCGGACTTTTGTGTGTGGCATTGGCTCGCGTCCAACGCCTTTTGCGCTGGGCCGATGCAGCGGCGGCTCTAACGCTCGAAGCAGCTGGCTGTCAAATGGCGGCTTTTGACGAGCGCGTGCTCGCCATGCGGCCGTCACCTGGTATCGAGGCGGTAGGCACAACGCTGCGCGGGTTGCTCGAAGGGAGCGGCCTGATCGACGCGGCTCGCGGGCGACGCACTCAAGACGCGCTCAGCCTTCGCGCTGTACCTCATGTGCATGGTGCCGCCCTTGAGGTGATGGAGCGCTCTGCACACCTGGTCGACCGCGAACTGGCTTCCGTCACGGACAATCCTGCAGTGTCGGGTACGCTGGACAACCCATTGGTCTTTTCGCAGGCGCATGCAGTTGCGCCCGCGTTAGGTCAGGCTGCCGACAGTCTGACGATCGCTCTGGCTCAGGTGGCTGCTATGAGCGAGCGACGCATCGACCGTCTGGTCAATCCGCTGGTCAACAATCTGCCGGCGTTTCTCGCAAGTGAAGGCGGCTGCAATTCTGGCTTCATGATTGCGCAGTATACTGCCGCTTCGTTGAGTAACGTGAACCGCCGCCTGGCGGCCCCGGCTGCGACTGACGGGGGTGTTACCTCCGGCTTGCAAGAAGACTTTCTCGCCCATCCGACCGTCGCCGCCAATAAGCTACTAGCCGTTATCGACAATGCCGAATACATCCTGGCAATTGAATTGATGGCCGCAGCACAGGCGCACGACTTCCTGGCTGGCAAGGAAACGCGTGCCCCTCGAACAGATGCGATCTATCGCACTGTTCGCGAGCGCATTGCACACTATGCAGACGACCGCCCGCTATCATGGGATATGGAAACGCTTCGCGATTTCATCCGCGAGGTTGATGTGCCCAAAGGGCCGTCCAAATAGGCGGTATGCGCTCCTGAATCGGGGGAGGCGACACGTCGACCACAAGCTTGAACAGGCAATCTCCGGCCTCAATGAGGGCCGGGGCTCTTTGGCAAACAACGAGACCCGACTGCGTGAACTGAACCGATCTGGCGGGCTCAGACGGCCCGCAATCGGATGGATGATACCGGCAAGGTCTCCAGCTTGGACCCCATCTCCCAGTGCCACCGCTGGTTCGAAGATGCCCCTAACCGGCGCATACGTGAAAGCTTGCCTGCCATCGACCCGCATGGATCGTGGCGGCTCAGCCGGCTCAACGACGGCGTCGGGCAGGATGCCCATATGCTTCAGCACACGCAGCACCCCGTCTCGCGCGAGGGTCTCTCCCTTCCTTGACATAGACGCGCCGCCACCGAGTTCGGTCGTCAAGGCTGGAATGCCTAGCACTTGAGCAGTCGCTGAGAGTGTGGTGGCGCCACCGCCGCCAGAGCCGTCGCTGATCGAGCCGATAGGAGGGTTGTGTTGCAACGTTTTGAATACCGGCACTGTGGCAAGGAGAGCCTCTGACATTTTGGAGGAWTGAATGTTCAAGGGCCGCCAGTTCGACCAGTCAGTGATCCTGCTGTGCGTGCGCTGGTACCTGGCCTACAGTCTGAGCCTGCGTGATCTGGAAGAGATGATGGCTGAGCGAGGCATTGCCGTCGACCACACGACCATTCAC
>NZ_JBFUIP010000077.1:0-26703 GCF_056401815.1 Aminobacter sp. P4_D5
CGTCCAGATGGACGCGCGGCGCCGTATCAAGAATGAGGTCTCAGCTCTTGCTGGCCTTTTCCTTGGTCGAATTCACGGCCTCGTCGTTGCGATGCTCGACCGTCTTGGAGTCGTCGGCTTCGTCTTCCGACATACCCTTCTTGAAGCTCTTGATGCCCTTGGCCATATCGCCCATCAGTTCGGGGATCTTGCCGCGACCGAACAGCAGCAGCACGACGACCAGAACGATCAGCCAGTGCCAGATTGAAAACGAACCCATTGAACTCTCTCTTGAACAGTTTCCCTGCGATTGATCTAGGCTCTTTCGCTTCCGGATTCAAACACTAGAACATCCGCTTTTCGAAGCGACAGCCATATATCACGTGCTTTTGCGGACAAAGCGCCGCAGCGTATGCGCGCCCTCACCGGCGTCTCGGCCCCAGGCACCGCAAGTTCAAGCAATTCAACGACACCTAGATAGCGCCTGGAGATGATGCGAGCCTGAGTTTCGCCAGTGGTTTCGCTGACATCGATGCCGGTGAGTCGCACCGCGACCGAGACTTGCGTGCCATCGGCGATCTCGGTTTCGACCTCGCCGACCGGCGTATCGGCATAACCATCGACGACCTTGGCCGAAAAGACGTTGAGCTCGGAGAAGAAGCCGGCAACAAACAGGTTTGCCGGGCGCAGGTAAAGATCATCCGCCCTGCCCGTCTGCACGAGTTTGCCATCCTTGAGCAGGGCGATCCGGTCGCCCATGCGCATCGCCTCTTCGGCATCATGCGTGACGACAATTGCGGTTGCGCGGCTTTCGCGCAGAATAGCCAGTGTCTCGGCCCGCACCGAATCCTTGAGACGCGAATCAAGGCCGGAGAACGGCTCGTCCATCAACAGCACCGCCGGGCGTGGTGCCAGCGCACGCGCGAGCGCGACTCGCTGCTGCTCGCCACCGGACAATGCGTGCGGGTAGTTGTCGGCATAATGTTCAAGGTCGACGCGAGCGAGCGCGATCAGTGCTTCGCGTTTGCCCTCTTCGCGCGACAGGGCGGTCAGGCCGAAACGCACATTGTCCAGGATGGTGAGATGCGGAAACAGCGCGAAATCCTGGAAAACCAGGCCGATGGAGCGTTGTTCCGGCGGCAAGAATACTGACGGCCCCGCGATTTCCTTGCCGTTCAACAGCACCCTGCCCGATTTTTGCGCCTCGATGCCGGCGGCGATCCTCAGCAGCGTCGTCTTGCCGGAGCCGGASGGGCCGAGCAGGCACAGCACTTCGCCCGGCTCCGCCGCCAGCGTGACATCGCGCAGCGTCTCTGCGCCATTGGCGAAGGAGTGGCGGATATTTTCAAAGGCCAGACGCGCGGCAAAGGTTACGCCCGCTGTCACGCGGGATGTCGTCTGGGCTTGATTGGTCGTCACAGGATGGACCTCCTGGGGCCGGTTCCACACCGGCGCCGGTCAATCATCTGTGACGCGAGGTGTCAACAGGCCAAGCTCTTCGAGATCTATGTCCGTTAGCGGATCCTCGTCTTCGGAGAGCAAGTCCGGGTCGGATGGCGGCAGCGGCACGGAGAAGCCGGGCGGCATGCGGGTCGACAGCAGCCCGGCGCCCTTGAGTTCCTCCATGCCAGGCAGGTCGCGGATCTCCTCCAGCCCGAAATGGTCGAGGAACTTTTCGGTGGTGCCATAGGTCACCGGCCGGCCCGGCGTCTTGCGACGTCCGCGCATGCGCACCCATTCGGTCTCCATCAGCGTGTCGAGCGTGCCCTTGGAGGTCTCGACGCCTCGGATGTCTTCTATCTCGGCGCGGGTCACAGGCTGATGGTAAGCGATCACCGACAGCACTTCGAGCGCTGCACGCGACAGCTTCTTCTGCTGGATGGTGTCGCGGCTCATCAGGAAGGCAAGATCGCCGGCGGTACGGAAGGCCCAGGCGTCCGCGACCCGCACAAGGTTGACGCCCCGGCGCTCGTAGATGCGCTGCAATTCGGCCATGGCGGCTGGAACGTCGACGCCTTCCGGCAGCCGCGACACGAGTTGCCGTTCGCTCACAGGGTCAGCGCTGGCAAAAACGATTGCTTCGGCCATGCGCACCGCTTCAGCCAGATGCAGGCGTGCTGCTGGATTCTGCTTGATGGTCTCGCCATCCTCATCGTCGAGGGAGAATGGAACGACGTTTGATCCTTCGGTCATGACGCACCTTCGGTCTGCGCGGCGGCGGGCTGGCGTTCACGCAGGTAGATCGGCGCAAACGGCTCGTGCTGGCGGATTTCGACGCTTCCATCGCGGACCATCTCGAGGCTGGCGGCAAAGGAACTGGCGATCGCCGTCGCCCGTTCTTCCGGGCCGGTCATGTATTGGATGAGGAAATGATCGAGCGCGGTCCAATCCTTCAGTTCGCCGACCATGCGCATGAGGATGTCGCGCGCCTGCTTCAGCGACCAGACACTACGCCTGGCGATCTGCACATTGGTGATCGCCTGGCGCTGGCGCTGGCCGGCATAGGCACTCAAGAGGTCGTAAAGCGACGCCGAGTACTCGTTGCGCTTGTCGATGATGACCATTTCCGGCGCGCCGCGCTGGAACACGTCGCGGCCGAGCCGGTTGCGGTTGACCAGCCGCGAAGCGGCATCGCGCATCGCTTCAAGCCGCTTCAGCCGGAACTGCAGGACAGCAGCCAGTTCCTCGCCGCTCTCGCCTTCGTCGCCGGGCAGCTTGGGGATCAGAAGCTTCGACTTGAGGAAGGCGAGCCACGCCGCCATCACCAGATAATCGGCGGCAAGCTCGAGCCGGAGAGCACGGGCCTGCGATACGAAGATCAGATATTGCTCGACAAGGGCAACGATTGAAATGCGGGAGAGGTCGACACGCTGGCTGCGCGCCAGATGCAAAAGAAGATCAAGCGGGCCTTCAAAGCCCGCGACGTCGACAACCAGCGAGGGGTCGTCCGTCGTGCGGTCGTCGGCGTTCTCCGCCCACAGACGGTCCATCGGTGCGGGCTTTTGCGCCTTGCTTTCCAATGCTTCCGCCAAAATCCGTGCCTTCTCCGTGAGACTATGCAACTGCCTCGAAATAATGTCCGAATTCCGCCCACAGCGCCTTTTCGGCGCGTTCAAGCGGCTTCCCGGCGCTATCGTAGTGAAGGACAATATCCG
The DNA here is from genome assembly GCF_056401815.1 of Aminobacter sp. P4_D5. Classification (NCBI taxonomy): domain Bacteria; kingdom Pseudomonadati; phylum Pseudomonadota; class Alphaproteobacteria; order Hyphomicrobiales; family Phyllobacteriaceae; genus Aminobacter; species Aminobacter sp. P4_D5. The sequence continues at coordinate 3,135 of NZ_JBFUIP010000077.1, forward strand.
CACCCGCCGCAAGGATTGCCGCAGCCTTTGGCCGGTAATCCCCAGAAAGCGCCTTCGGCGATGTGCGTGATTCGCGCATGAGGCAAGCTTAGCGCCTTTTGGGCCGCGATAGAATCGTTGCGACTCGGCCGGATCACAAACGAAAACGGCGCAGCCAGGCTGCGCCGTTTTCTGAACTCGTATGTGGCGAGGTTTACTTCGAGACGAAGCAGTTGCCGCCAGCTGTCTTGTAGCTCTCGCACAGGCTGATCGCCTCGTTGCGGGTCGCTGCCGGCACGCGGACGCGCCAGAAGGTGCCCTTGCCGGCGATGTCGGCCTTGACGATGCTGGCTTCGCGACCGTTGAGCACGCTGCCGTACTTTCGGACAAGGTCCTGATAGGTCGACTTCGCCGCTTCCTCGCTCGGCTGCGAAGCGATCTGCATCGCCCAGGCACCGGAAGCAGCGGCTGTCGGAGCCGAAGGCGCGATTGCGGCAACCTGGTCGGGCTTGACCTCGCCGACGACATTGACGGGCTGCTGCGAAGGGCGCTGGGGCGCGACTGGAGCCTTGGCCGGCGTGTTTGCCGACTGGGCGGGCTTGGCGACAGGCGCCAGCGCAGGCTGGGCCGGCACAGTGCCGGTGGCTTCGCCTGTCGAGGCAACGCGCTGGGGTGCCGGATCGGCAGGTTCGGAGGCTGCAACAGCGGCGGGAGCTGGTTCTTCGCGCGGCACGAGCGTGCCATCGGGCCTCACCACCATGGTGCGGACCTTGCGCGGCGCAACAGCCGACGTCTCGGTGCTGGTGTCCGGCTGATCGGACTGAGCCGTCTGCGCAACCCGATCCTCGGACTTCGCGGTCGGTGCTGCGTCCGTCTCGTCTGCGTTGAGCGGCAGCGTGTCGGAAATGCTGGCCTCGTCGTCCTGTGCCGTCACGTCGATCGGCTCTTCGGTGTTCGTGACAAGTTTTTGCTGAGCCGGGGAGCCGGTAGCGGTACCACCTGCAACGCGGTCATAGACCTTGCTGTCCTGGTTCGGCACGGTCGTGCCACCAGGGTTTTCCGGCTTGACCTTGATCGGGCTCTCGTCGGCCTTGACGATGACTGGCGCGCCAGCCCCCTCACTGCCGCCGAACGACAGCGCCCATGCGCCGATGCCGCCGACAATGGCGACGGCCCCAACGACGGCAGCGATCATCATGCCGCGACGCGCAGGGCTGGATGCGGCGGGCGAGCCCGGCAGCGCTTCGATCGCCTCGTCGAAATCGGGATCGTAGTCGAAATCGTCAGCCGGAGCCTGCTTAAGCGGTGCGTTGCCCTGCTGCATGCCGCCGAGATCGAATCCTGTCGGGCGTTCACCGGCCTGCTGCGTCGAGGACTGGCGCCCGGCATACATGGCAGCCGCACCGGCGACCGCACCCGCTGCCGCGGGGAACTCGCTCTGCTGCGCGACATCGCCATCACGCAGCGTCTTGCGATCGAAGCCCGTGGCGTATGGATTGGTCGCATAGCTCGACGAAGCAGGCTGATTGCCCGTGTCGGTCGAATTCATCTCGTTCATCAGGTTTGAGAATTCGCCGTCAAGATCGTCATAGGCCGGGGCCGGCGGAGCATCGTCTTCGAAGGAGAGCTCGGGAATGTCGAGATCGTCGGCAAGAGCAACGGCCTTTTCCGGCACATCGACAGTCTCGATATCGGGAGCGTCGTCGAAGGACGAAACGGCGGCGAAAAGCTCTGCTTCCAGATCGTCGGTCTCTTCGACAACAGGCTCGGCCTGCTGCGCATACGCCTCAGGCTCGGCGTGCGACACATAGGCCTCTGGCTCAGCATACGGCACATAGGTTGCCGCAGGCGCCACATATGCCGCAGGCTCGTAGCTCGCTTCCGGCTGATAGCTCGGCTGCGTTGCAACGGCCGGCGTCGATGCGCGCGGCGCGACCGGCGTGCCCAGGCCCCAGCTGCGGGCCTGCTCATAGCGCGAGGCGGCGAGCGGGCGCAGCGGCACTGCCACAGCAGCTACGGCTGCCGCAGGCGCGACGACTTCGGCGACCTCTGTCGCGGCACTGCGCTCCAGGGCCATGTCGAAGGCGTCGTCGTCAAAGCTGACGTCGATGTCGGTCTGATCGTCGTAGCTCGGCTCGGAATAGCCGGTATCGGCCAGTACCGGAGCCGCCTCTTCGGCGACCGCATGGTCTTCGACCAGCTGCGCGTCGTAGGACGGCGCATAGTCGGCGTCTTCATATTCTTGTTCTTGCGGTGCAGCCTCGGCAGGCTGCTCGGGTGCCCACAGCGAGCTTGCGAAGATTGGCTCGGGCTCGACCGCAACCGGCTCAGTGGCGCGCAGTGGCAACGGCTCGGACAGTGCCTTGGCCTGGTTGCTCATGGTGCCGAGCAGCGCGTTCAGCTCGTCCTCGAGGCTGGTATCTTCGGCAGCGGCAACCGGAGCTGCCACCTGCGTTACCTCGGGCTCGTAAGCTGGTTCTTCAAAGGCAACAGGCTCATAAGCCGGCTCTTCGTCGCTCAGCGCGTCCTGCAAGCGGCGCTCGAATTCGTCATAGTCCTCAGCCTGCGCCACCGGTGCTGCAATCGCCTGGGGTACTTCCACCAGGTTCGCTCGGGAATACGCGATTTCCGGCTCAGTCTGCTGATATTCGCCCAGCGTCAACTGATTGTCGGCAACGGCCTCGGCCGTGGAATCCGCATCGTCATTGGCTGCGAAATCCATGTCGACATCGGCAAGAGCGGCATCGAATTCGGCATCGAGACTGGCTTCGGCCGGAGCTTCATAAGCAACCGGAGCAGCCACATGCCCGACGGTCTCTTCGACCGGCAGCAATTCGTCTTCGAGCGAAAAGTCCGGCTCAAAAGACGCGGCAACCGCCTCGTCGAACGCAGCTTCGGGCGCGAAGTCAGCTTCAGGCGCGGCGGTGTAGGCAGGCTCCACGGCATAGCTGGGCTCTACGGCAAAAGCCGGTTCCGCTTCATAGGCTGGCTCTTCAGGGCGCAGCAGCTCGTCTTCAAGGGAAAAATCCTGCTCGAAGCTCGCCGCGACAGCGTCATCGAAAGAAGCCTCGGTGGCGAATTCCGACTCAGGAGCCTGCGCATAGGTAGGCTCCACAGCGTAGCCGGGCTCCGCGGCATAGGCCGGCTCTTCGGGGCGCAGCAACTCGTCTTCAACGGAAAAGTCCTGTTCGAAGCTCGCCGCAACAGCGTCATCGAAAGAAGCCTCTGTGGCGAATTCCGGCTCAGGAGCCTGCGCATAGGTAGGCTCCACAGCGTAGCCGGGCTCTACGGCATAAGCCGGCTCCGCGGCATAGGCCGGCTCTTCGGGACGCAGCAACTCGTCTTCAAGGGAAAAATCCTGCTCGAAGCTGGCCGCAACCGCGTCATCGAAAGACGTGGCGCCGAATTCTGGCTCATGGGCACGCGCATATGCGGGCTCGGACTGAGCATAGGCGACAGGCGCTTCCACGGCCGCATTGACCGTCGGCTCTTCAGCCTGAACATAGGCCGCGACCTGCTCATCGCCGGCCAGTTCGCCGAGCAATTCCTTTTCCAGATCGATGCCGAAATCGTCGTCCATCTCCGGCTCCACACGGCCAGCGGGCGCGCCAACATCCTGGCGCACCACAGGCTGGCGCGGATCGAAGCCCATGATCCTCGTCAATTCGGCGAAGGGATCTTCGTCGGCGAAATCGTTCTTATCTGCGATCTTCAGCTGGGTTCTATCTGCCATTCGTTTTCCCGAACTCTCGCACTTTTTTCGGACGCAATGAACGTCGCGTAAGGTTGGCCCTTACCAGCGCAATGTGGGCAAAAGGTGACATGAAGTCCCGGAAAACCTAGCGCATTTCGGTCGGGGCATCCGCTCCGATCAACGCCAGGCCTGACGTCAAAACGTCCGAAACAGCCTGCACCAGCCCGAGTCTGGCATAGGTCAATTCTCGGTCGTTAACCTTAACAAACCGTAAGTCTGGGTTGTCGGTGCCACGATTCCAGTGACCGTGGAAGCTGCTGGCCAGATCATAGAGGTAGAAAGCCAGCCTGTGCGGCTCCATCGACTGGGCAGCAGATTCGATCAGGCGCGGATATTCGGCGAGCTTCTTGATGAGTGCGATCTCGCCTTCGTCGGTCAGCCGCTCGACAGCCCCGATCAGGCCCGGACGCGCAATTTCAGCTTCGCCAAGCTGCTCCTTGGCCTGCCTGAACACCGAGTGGCAGCGCGCCGAAGCGTACTGCACGTAAAACACCGGATTGTCCTTCGACTGCTCGGTCACCTTCGCGAAATCGAAGTCGAGCGGTGCGTCGCTCTTGCGGTAGAGCATCATGAAGCGGATCGCATCGCGACCGACTTCGTCGACTACTTCGCGCAGGGTGATGAACTCCCCTGCCCGCTTGGACATGCGCACAGGTTCGCCGTCGCGGTAAAGTTTGACCAGCTGGCACAAAAGCACGTCGAGCTTCACAGCACCGTCGGTGACGGCGCGTGCGAGCGCTTCCATGCGCTTGACGTAGCCGCCATGGTCGGCGCCCAGCACGAACACCAACTCCTCGAAGCCGCGGTCGACCTTGTCCTTGAGATAGGCAACATCAGCGGCGAAATAGGTGAAGGCGCCGTCCGACTTGACCAGGGCGCGGTCCATGTCGTCGCCGACCTCGGTCGAGCGGAACAAAGTCTGCTCGCGGTCTTCCCAGTCTTCCGGCTTCTCGCCCTTGGGCGGCGGCAGCTTGCCCTTGTAGACATGGCCCTTCAGGGTCAGGTCGCTGATCGCCGAGCGGATCGCCTTGGCATTGTCCTCATGCAGCGTGCGCTCGGAGAAGAACACTTCATGGCGCACGTTGAGCAGCGCCAGGTCCTCGCGGATCATCACCATCATGGCATCGATGGTGCGGTCCTTGATGAGGGCCAGCGCCTCGTCTTCCGGCTTCTGCAGCAGATCGCGGCCGAATTCCTTGGCCAGCGCCTGGCCGACCGGCACGAGATAGTCGCCCGGATAGAGGCCGGCCGGAATCTCGCCGATCTGCTCGCCGAGCGCCTCCCGATAGCGCACCATCACCGAGCGGCCGAGCACGTCGATCTGCACGCCGGCGTCGTTGATGTAATATTCCTTGGTCACGTCGTAGCCAGCGAAGCCCAGGATGTTGGCAAGCGCGTCACCCACCACAGCGCCACGGCAATGGCCGACATGCATCGGCCCGGTCGGATTGGCCGAGACGTATTCGACATTGATGCGCTTGGAGTTACCGGAGGCAGAGCGGCCGTAATCGGCGCCGCGCGACAAAAGATCGGCAAGGTGCTTCTGCCAGAAACCGTCATGGAGCTTGAGGTTGACGAAACCGGGCCCCGCCACCTCGGCCTTCGCCACGTCGACATCCTTGGCGAGTTCGGCGACCAGACGCTCGGCAAGCGCGCGTGGGTTCTGCCCGGTGGGCTTGGCCAGCACCATGGCCGCGTTAGTTGCCAGATCGCCATGGGTGGCATCGCGCGGCGGCTCGACGGCAATGCGCGCAAGATCAAGCGCACCGCCATCTCTAGGGGTCAATTCAAGCGCTTCGACGGCTTTGGTGATCCGCTCGTTGAAATCGGCGAATATGTTCATTGTCGGGGCTTTCGTAAGGCGATGACTGAGCTGCAGAGCCACCTTCAAAGTGACATTGCACGTAAATGCTGATTTTGGTCCGACCTAGCCCAAATCGGGCGTATGGTCAAACAAGCGGCGGTGTTCCTTGATCGCGTAGGTGTCGGTCATTCCGGCCAGGAAGTCGGCGACGGCGCGCGCCTTGATGCGGTCTTCGGCCCGATCGAGCCCTTCGCGCCAGCCCTCCGGCATGGCGCGCGGATCGGCGAAATAGACGTCGAACAGGTCACGCACGATCTTGTCGGCGTCGGCGCGCACCCGCATCACTTCGGAATGCCGGTACATGTTGCGGTAGAGAAAGGCTTTGAGCTCCTTCTCCGACACAGCCATGGATTCCGAAAAGGTCACCATGACCTCGCCGGCCGCCCTGACCTCGTCGGCACTTTGCGGTGCGGCGCGCCCGATCTTTGCGGTGGCGGTCGAAATGACGTCCTCGACAAAGAGGGTGATCTGCCGGCGCATCAACTCGTGACCGGTACGCACCGGATCGAGCGCCGGATAGCGCTCGCGCACCCCGCGCAGAATCGACGCCGGCAGAGAGACCCCGTCGAGCATGTCGAGCGTAAGCAGCCCTGCCCGTAGGCCGTCGTCTATGTCATGGGTGTTGTAGGCGATGTCGTCGGCGATCGCCGCGCACTGCGCTTCCAGGCTGGCGAACTGGTTGAGTTCAAGATCATGCAGTTCCGAATAGTCGCGGATCGCCTGCGGTACCGGGCCATTCAGGCCTTTGCCGGCTGAGTCGGTCAGCGGGCCATTGTGCTTGACCAGTCCTTCCAGGGTCTCCCAGGTCAGGTTGAGCCCGTCGAACTCCGCGTAGCGGCGTTCGAGCCGGGTCACAATGCGCAGCGATTGGGCGTTGTGGTCGAAACCGCCCCAGGCCGCCATCTTTTCGTTCAGCGCGTCTTCGCCGGTATGGCCGAATGGTGTGTGGCCAAAATCATGGACGAGTGCGATAGCCTCGGCCAGATCCTCGTCGCAGCGCAACGCGCGCGCCAAAGCGCGGGCGATCTGGGCAACTTCGATCGTATGGGTCAGGCGTGTGCGAAAATGGTCGCCCTCATGAGCGACAAACACCTGCGTCTTGTGCTTGAGGCGGCGAAAGGCGGTCGAATGGATGATGCGGTCGCGGTCGCGCTGGAACGGCGTGCGCGTCGGGCTTTCGACCTCGTCGAACAGGCGCCCACGCGAGCGCGCAGGATCGCAGGCATAGGCCGCGCGTGGCCGATAGCCGAAACCGATATCGCCAAGTTGCCGTTCGCCTGCCATACTCCCCACCTGTTGACTTGCTACAGGTGGCTTCATACCTATCATAAGAAACCGAAAGCAAGGTGACGCCGATGGGCGCTGATGCCAAGACTGCCATGAAAGTCGACATGACCGAAGCCGCAGCCAAGCGGATTGCCAAGATTGTCGCTGGCGATCCCGGCAAGATCGCGCTGCGAATCTCTGTCGAAGGCGGAGGCTGTTCCGGCTTTTCCTACAAATTCGATCTGGTCGATGGACGCAACGACGACGACGTCGCCATCGAACGCGACGGTGCGACGCTGCTCGTCGACGAGATGTCGTTGATCTACATGGGCGGCTCGGTTGTCGATTTCGTCGACGACCTTATGGGACAGTCGTTCCAGATCAAGAACCCCAACGCAGTCGCTGGCTGCGGCTGCGGCACCAGCTTTTCCGTCTAGCCATGCGCCGGGTGGGGGCGCTCCGTCAGGTTGCGCTCTCGGCTGGCCGTGACATCGACGCCACGCTTGCCTTCTGGCTCGACGTGCTCGGCCTACCTGTCCACGCCCGCTACGACCCGCCCGGCATCGCCTTCATCATCGCAGGTGGAACCAGGCTGTTCTTCACCGGCGGCATACCGCAGGCGACTGTCTATCTAGACATAGTTGACCTCGACAGCTTCCACGAAATGGCTTCCGATAGAGGCATCGCCTTCACCACCGCACCGACGCTGGTCCATCGCGATTCAAGCGGCGAGTTCGGCCCGGMCGGCGAATCCGAATGGATGGCCTTCCTGAAAGACCCCGCCGGCAATACGATCGGGCTTGTCGAGCGCAAGCCGAGCTGAACGAAAAAGGCGGCCCGGAGGCGGCCTTCGTCCATTCCATGCAGCTGGAAGATCAGGCTTCAGATGCCATCGCCGCTTCGCGGATTTCGGCTTCATTTTCCTTGGTGCCGTTGAAGAAGGCGTTCAGCACCACGGCCGAAACCGACGCCAGCAGAATGCCTGATTCGATCAGCGGATGGATGTCGTGCGGCATCCACATCTTGAAGTCGGGCGCGACCAGCGGAATCATGCCGAAACCGATGGAGACCGCAACGACAAACAGGTTGTTGCGGTTGGTCTTGAAGTCGACATTGGACAGGATGCGGATACCCGTCGCCGCCACCATGCCGAACATCACAAGCCCAGCACCACCCAGCACCACAGTCGGCAGCGCCTCGACCAGCGCGCCCATCTTTGGCACCAACCCGAGAATGATCAGGATTACACCGCCTGCCACGCAAACGAAGCGGCTCTTGACGCCGGTGACCCCGACAAGACCGACATTCTGCGAGAAGCTTGTATAGGGGAAGGTGTTGAACAGGCCGCCTATGATGGTGCCCAGGCCGTCGGTGCGCAGGCCCGCCGAAAGCATCGGCTGCGTCACCTTCCTGCCCGTCATGTCACCAAGTGCCAGGAACATGCCGGTCGATTCGATCATGACGACGATCATTACCAGCACCATGGTGATGATCAGGATCGGATCGAAGATCGGCATGCCAAAGCGCAGCGGGGTGATGAGTTCGAACCAGCCGGCCGAAGCCACCTTGTCGAAATGCATCATGCCGAGCGACGCCGTCAGCACGCCACCGATGACGATGCCGAGCAGCACGGCGATGTTGGCCATGAACCCCTTGCCGAACCTGGCAATCGCCAGGATGGAGACCAGAACAACTGCCGAAATGCCGACATTTACGAGCGGCGCGTAAGCGGCGTTCGGGGCGGTCGCTGTGAGCGCCAGCTTTGCCGGGATCGGCGGAATGGTGGAACCAGTGGCGGCGGCCATGTCGGTCACCGTCTTCAGCCACTCGGCATGTTCGGGCGAAACAAGCTTGGGCGCGGTCGGGCCGAAAGGGTTGCCGAAGATCCAGTTGATGCCGATGCGCATCAACGATGCGCCGATGACCACGATGATGGTGCCGGTCACGACAGGCGGGAAGAACCGCAACATGCGGCTGACCAGCGGTGCGATCAGAAACGCCACGATACCGGCGCCGATGATGGCGCCGAAGATCATGCGGGCACCGTCAGGCCCCTGGTTGGCGTTGGCCATGGCAACCATCGGACCGACGGCAGCGAAAGTGACGCCCATCATGACCGGCAGCTTGATGCCGAACCATTGGGTCGCGCCGAAGGACTGGATGATGGTGACCACGCCGCAGACGAAAAGATCGGCGGAAATCAGGAAAGCGACCTGCTCCGGATCAAGCTTGAGCGCGCGGCCGATGATGAGCGGCACTGCGATTGCGCCAGCGTACATGACCAGAACATGCTGGATTCCAAGCGCGGTGAGACGAGGCGCTGGTAGCACCTCGTCCACAGGATGTGGACTTTTGGACATGGCATTTGTTCCCCTTTTGCCAGCCGGTCCAAAGAATGCCGAAGAGGACCGGTTCCCTTCTCCCAAGGGATGGTGCAGGATCGTCTGGAACGGCCGCGCAGGCTATCAATATTTATTTGAAATAATCGCGTGAAATTCATGAAGATCGTGACCTGGAACATCAACGGCGTCAGAGCCCGCATCGAAAACCTGGTGCATTGGCTCAAGGAGAGCGCGCCCGACATCGTTTGCCTGCAAGAAATAAAGACAGTCGACGATCAATTCCCGCGCCTTGAGATCGAAGCGCTTGGCTACAACGTCGAAACACATGGCCAAAAGGGTTTCAACGGCGTCGCTATACTTTCCAAGCTGCGCTTCGACGAGGTCAATCGCGGTCTGCCAGGCGATGATTCCGACGAACAGGCCCGCTTCATCGAAGGTGTCTTTTCGACCGACAAAGGCGCGCTGCGCGTCGTTTCGCTCTATTTGCCCAACGGCAATCCCGTCGGCACCGAAAAATTCCCCTACAAGCTGTCATGGATGGCGCGGCTCGAGCGCTGGGCGGCGGAACGGCTCGCGCTGGAAGAAGCACTCGTGCTTGCTGGCGACTATAACGTCATCCCCGAGGCAATCGACGCTCGCAACATCGAAGTATGGCTCGGCGATGCGCTGTACCAGCCCGAGACGCGCCAGGCGTTCCGGCGGCTGGTGAATCTGGGCTTCACCGAAGCAGTGCGCTCGGTCACCGACCAGCCCGACGTCTACACGTTCTGGGATTACCAGGCTGGCGCCTGGCAGAAGAACAACGGCATACGCATCGACCATCTGCTGCTGTCGCCCGAAGCCGCGAACCGATTCGCCTCGGCCTCGATCGAAAAGCATGTGCGTGGCTGGGAAAAGCCGTCCGACCACGTCCCCGTGGCCATCGACCTCAATCTCGAAGCGGCCTGACGAAGTTTCGCCGAAATCTCAAGGTTTTGGCGGATCAATCGCATTCTGACGCGGCTAGACCGTTCAGGTTTGACGAAAACACATCCTGCGAGAAGATGCCATGTACATCGCAATGAACCGCTTCAAGGTCCAGAACGGCACAGAAACCGCATTCGAAGACATCTGGAAGAACCGCGATTCGACCCTCCATGAGATGAAGGGTTTTCGCGAGTTCCATCTGCTGCGCGGTCCGGTCAACGAGGTCGAAGGCTATACGCTCTACGCCTCCCACACGACCTGGGAGAGCTATGACGATTTCAGTGCCTGGACCAGGTCGGAAAACTTCCGCGCCGCGCACAAGAATGCCGGCTCTTCCAAGGCCTCTTATGTCGGCCATCCGCAATTCGAAGGCTTTTCGGTCGTCGAAGGCGCCTGACCAATGATCGATTTCGCCCGCAGTATCCCAGTGCTGCCCTCGCCCGACATCACCGAAAGTCGCGATTTCTATCGCGACAAGCTTGGCTTCGAGGTTATCGGCCCGGCAATGGACGACTACCTGATCGTGCGGCGGGGCGAGATCGAAATCCACTTCTGGAAATCGGACGACCGCAAGCTGCCTGAGGTGTCGTCCTGTTATATCAGGGGCGGCGAGGTATCGGCGCTGCACGCAGAGTATTCAGCTCGTGGCGTCGAGAAATTGAGTCCGTTCACCGTTCGGCMGTGGAACATGAAGGAATTCTACGTTCACGATCCGCATGGAAACTTGCTACGCTTCGGCTGCGCGCCGGAAGAAATTTAAATGGGGCAGGCCTTGGCCTGCCCCAATTTATTCTTACGCGGATGCCAGCAGGCTGGCGTTGCCACCGGCGGCAGTGGTGTCCACGCAGACGGCCCGTTCATGGGCATAGGCGGCGGGGTAGATCACCTCGCTGATCAGCGGCACGATCGGGCCCTTGCGCTCGGCAACCACCTTGCGGACGATGCGCATGCTCTCTTCGGTTCCCGAATAAGCCACGACATCGACGGCAAGCGAACGCGCCTCGACCGGATCGGGGCGACCATCGATGGCAGAGATCGGCAGGCCCTTGCCGAGCAGCGCGTGGACCGCAGCCGGAGCGCCAGGCGCAACTGCGAGAACGGCATTGCCGGCGGCAAGCGCCTGGATCGCCTGGGCAAGAAGCGTCTCTGCATCCGGCCCGAGGCAAAGCACGTGACCGCGCGGATTGAGCGACAGCGTGTTCGCCTCACCCGTCGGTCCGGGCAGGTCGATCTGGCCGAAATCGATGCTTGCCGCAGCCGCAATCGCCTCGGCGCCCTTGCCTCGCAGATGCTTGCGCAGGATGGCGATACGGTCCGGTCGTGTCGCCCACTCGCCGGCATCGACAAGATTGTCGACCAGTTCGGTCGCAGTGACCTTGTGGCCTTCCGGCAGCACAGTGCCTGCTTCGGGTGCCTTGCGGAAGCGGCGCAGATAGTGCGGTCCGCCAGCCTTGGGTCCGGTGCCCGACAACCCCTCGCCACCGAATGGCTGCGAACCGACAACAGCACCGATCTGGTTGCGATTGACATAGATGTTGCCGGCGTGGATGCCGTCCATGATGTGCTGGACACGGCCTTCGATGCGGGTGTGCAGGCCGAAGGTCAGGCCGTAGCCCTTGCGGTTGATCGCAGCGATAACCTCGTCGAGCTGGTCAGCCTCGAAGGTCGCGACATGCAGAACCGGGCCAAAGATTTCGCGCTCCATCTCCTCGATGCCTTTGACGCGGAAAACGTGCGGGGCAACGAAGCGGCCATCGCTGGGCGCATCGAGCTTGGCGATCAGCTTGCCCTTGGCCTCCATCTTTGCGCAATAGTCGCGGATCGAGTTCTGCGCCTCTTCGTCGATGACGGGGCCGACATCGGTCGACAGCTGCCACGGATCGCCGATGCTGAGCGCTTCCATCGCACCCTTCAGCATCTCGACCATCTTCTTTTCGACGTCGGTCTGGACGTAGAGCACTCGCAGCGCCGAGCAGCGCTGGCCGGCACTCTGGAACGAGGAGGCCAGCACGTCGCGAATCGCCTGCTCCGGCAGCGCGGTGGAATCGACGATCATCGCATTGAGGCCGCCGGTTTCGGCGATCAGCATCGCGTCGGGCGCGGCCGTCTCGGCAAGTTGTTTTTCGATCAGCTTGGCGACTTCCGTCGAGCCGGTGAAGCAGACGCCTGATATGCGCGGATCAGCAGTCAGCGGCGCACCGACCGTCGGACCGTCGCCGGGCAGAAGCTGGATCACGTCTTCCGGGACGCCAGCTTCGCGCATCAACGCCACCGCACGCGCCGCGATCAGCGGCGTCTGTTCGGCCGGCTTGGCGATCACCGAATTGCCGGTGACGAGAGCGGCTGCGATCTGGCCGGTGAAGATGGCCAGCGGGAAATTCCATGGCGAAATGCACACGATTGCGCCGCGTGCCGCAGTACCTGCTTCCGCCTTTTCAGCCTCGGCTGCGTAATAGCGCAGGAAATCGACTGCTTCACGCACTTCGGCTACGCCATCGGCCAGCGATTTTCCCGCTTCACGGGTGGCAAGGGCAAAGAACTCAGGGGCGTTTACTTCATAGAGATCGGCTGTGCGGCGCAGGATGGCGGCACGTTCGGCGACGGGCTTGGCTGCCCAGGCCGGCTGCGCCTCGATGGCGAAGCGCACGGCTGTCGGCACCTGCTTTGCGGCTGCTTCGGTTGCGGTGCCGACAACGTCCTGCGGCTTTGCCGGGTTGATCACCTGACGCGACGCGCCATAGCCGGCGGCGCGGGTGATCGGCTTTGCCGTCCACCGGTCCGGGCCCTTGAATTCAGCCCTGGCCTTGTCGAGTGCGGCAAGCGTCACCGGGTCGGTGATATCCCAGCCCTTTGCGTTCTTGCGGCCGAGGCCGAAGATCGCGGCAGGTGCCGGAATCGACGGATTGGAGGCCGGCCCCTGCGTCTCCACCGTCTCGAGCGGGTCGCGGGCAATGGCTTCCGGTGCAACATCCTCGTCGGTCAACTGGTGCACGAAGGACGAATTGGCCCCGTTTTCGAGAAGGCGGCGAACCAGATAAGCGAGCAGATCGGAATGCGCGCCGACTGGTGCATAGATGCGGCAGCGCGTGCCTTCGGCCTTGCGAACCGTCTCATGCAGCGCTTCGCCCATGCCGTGCAGCCGCTGGAACTCGAACGAGGTGCGGTCCTTGGCCATCGACAGGATGGCCGCGACAGTGTGGGCATTGTGGGTAGCGAATTGCGGGTAGATGCGGTCGGTCATCGACAAAAGCTTGCGGGCGCAAGCCATGTAGGAGACGTCAGTGTTGGCCTTGCGTGTGAACACAGGATAGCCCGGCAGGCCGAGCGTCTGGGCGCGCTTGATCTCGGTGTCCCAATAGGCACCCTTGACCAGGCGCACCATGATGTTGCGGTCGAGCTTGTTGGCGACCGCATAGAGCCAATCGATCACGAATGCGGTGCGCGGGCCGTAAGCCTGGACAACCACACCAAAACCGTTCCAGCCAGCGAGCTGCGGGTCGGCCAGTACGCGCTCAATCACGTCGAGCGACAAATCGAGGCGATCCGCCTCTTCGGCATCGATGTTGAGGCCCATGCGGGCATGCTTGGCGGCCAGGCACAGCGACAGCAGACGCTCCGCCATCACCGGCAGCATCTCGTCCTTGTGCGAGACTTCGTAGCGCGGATGCAGCGCCGAAAGCTTGACCGAAATGCCATGGTTGTAGCGGATGTCGGGACCGTTGGTGCCGTTGTCGAGCGACGAAATCGCCTCGGCGTAGGCGCGGTGGTAGCGCAGCGCATCAGTTTCGGTGCGGGCGGCCTCGCCCAGCATGTCGAAGGAATAGAGATAGCCTTTCTGGATCATCGAGCGGCCGCGCTTGACGGCTTCAGTGATCGTGCGGCCAAGCACGAACTGCTCGCCCATTTCGCGCATCGCTGCAGCGACCGCCTTGCGGATGACCGGCTCGCCCAAGCGACGAACCATCGAGCGTAGTGTGCGCTCGATCGAGCCCTCGCCCTCGTCAAGCACGCGTCCGGTCAGCATCAGCGCCCAGGTCGAGGCATTGACGAAGATCGAGCTCGAACCGCCCGAATGCGACGACCAGTCGTGCGGAGCGATCTTGTCGCGGATCAGGTCGTCCATCGTCTCTGTGTCGGGTACGCGCAGCAGCGCCTCGGCCAGGCACATCAGCGCAACACCTTCCTTGGTCGAAAGACCGTAGGCCGAGAGGAAGACCTCCATCAGACGTGGGTCGGTCGAGCCGCGCACGGCGCGCACCAGATCGGCGGCGCGGGCGGAAATAGCCTTGCGATCTTCGACGGAAAGAGCGGCTGTCGCCGACAGCCTCTTCAAGGCTTCAGCTTCATCCGGGAGGTAGTTGGCGCGGATTTCCTGGCGGATCGGGTCAAGCGCTGGCATGGCGTTCCTGTCGAGCAAATTGAGGCTGCGCCCGGCGGGAAACTCGCTGCCGAGCCTTTGTCCAAAACTAGCACATCGCCTCAAATCTGGTCGGTCCAAAGAATTCGACTTTCCAGTCCTAATCGTCTACGATTGACGCTCCTAAATCGCCAATTGAGCTGCCATTTTCATGCCAGAAGACCAACTGGACCGCATCGACCGCAACATCATGTTCGCCCTTTCACGCGACGGACGCCTGTCGATGGCCGAGCTTGCCACAAAAGTCGGACTTTCCAAGACCCCGGTGCAGGCGCGCGTCAAACGACTGGAAAAGGATGGCTACATCAGGGGCTACCAGGCCATCATCGACAGCGAGCGCATGGGCGAAGGCCATGTCGCCTTTGTCCAGGTCAAGCTCTCCGACACGCGCTCAGCCGCCCTCGACGATTTCAACCGCGCGGTCCACGCCGTGCGCGAAATCGAGCAGTGCCACATGATGGCGGCGAGTTTCGACTATCTGCTCAAGGTGCGAACGAAGGACATCGCCGCCTATAGGCGCGTGCTCGGCGAGCGTATCTCCGCCCTGCCCCATGTCGCCCAGACGTCGACATTCGTGGCCATGGAGACGGTCAAGGACCGCTGAGCCTATCTATTCAACCTATCTAGTCAGAAAGCGTCTTCAGGAACGCGATCAGCTCCGCGCGTTCGCGATCCGACAAAGCCACGGGGTGGATTTCGGAGGTGCCTTCGACGCTTGCCGGCGCCTTGGTGTAGTGGTCGAGGACCTGATCCAGCGTCGCGAACTGCCCCGCATGCATATAGGGCGCGCGATCGGCTACCCCACGCAGCGACGGTGTCTTGTAAGCGCGGATCAGTTCCGGCGCGCTTTTCTGCATGAATTTGAGCTCGCCGCAGGCCTCGTCACCGCCGTCGCGGAACTTGCCGAAACAGTTGAACGGGTCGCCAAGCACCTCGTTCACAACGGCAATTCGTCCGCGATCCGCAGGAAGCCCGGCAACCGGCGGAATGCCCGTATTGTGGAAATGATTGTCGGTGAAACGCGGCCCGGTGTGGCAGGTCGAACAATTGGCCCGGCCGATGAAAAGCCTGAGGCCCGCCTGTTCCTCGTCCGACAGGGCATTGTCACCCGCCGGCGTGCTGCCTTTGGCGATGATATCCGCGAAACGGTCGAAACGCGTCTGGCCATGGGTGATCGAACGCTCGAAGGCGGCAATCGCCTTGCCGATGTCGGAAAAGACGAGGTCGACATCTTGGCGTTGCTGCTCGGTCATTGCTTTCCAGGCGGCTTGCTCGGATGGCGTTCCGAACGGTCCGGCGTTCGGCGGCACAGCTGACAGAGCGGGCAGCGGCCTGAAAATGCGCTCATAACGCTCGCCGAAACGGCGCTTGAGATAGTGCACGTAAGCAGCGCGATTGCCGGCATGTTCGAGCGGGTTTTCAAGCGGCGTCAGCGCCTGCGCCCACAGGCTGTCGCGCCGCCCGTCCCAGAAGAAGAATGGATCGCGCGCCACGCCTGCAAGCGGCATGGTGCGCCGGTTGGTCTCAGCCACGCCCACGCCGCGCGGAAGGTCGTCCTGGAACTGCCGGTCGATCTTGTGGCAGGTGCCGCAGGCAACATTGCCGTCCCGGCTCATGCCGGTATCGAAGAACAAGGTGGCCCCGAGCGCCGCAGCACCTGGGTCGTCGGCAAATCGATTGGTCGGATCGGGCGGCAGTGGCGCGAGTGTTGAAAGCGACATCGAGGCGATGGTGCGCTTTTCCGCCTCGGTAAATTCTTGCCGGCTACAGCCTGCCACCACGGCAGCAACCGACATGGCGATTGCAGCGCATATGATCAGGCTGCGTTTCATGACCTCACAGCACCAGATTGAAGGTGGCCTGGTCAGACCCAACCGGAGACGAAATGCCGAACTTCAACTGCCACCAGCCACTCATCGAGAATTTCACGCCTTCGATGCGGTAGCGGCCATCACCTAGATACGCTGTCGCCTCGGGGCTGGTTGGCAAGCCGTGAGCGTGTTCGGGCATGCCGCCGCCGATGATGATCTTGGCGTCCTCGACCGGAATGCCCTTCCGCGTCTTGAGGGTCACCAGCCACGAATGCAGTTCGCCTTGCTTGATCTCGCCCACCTCGGGTGCGATCGCCACCGAGAACAGGCCCTTGGCGGAAGTCTTCGAGCGCGTAAGGTCTGGTCCCGGCGCCGCAGGTGCTGTCAGATAGACGGCAGCCAAGACGCCCACCGCGAGCGAGACGAGGCCGATTCCCCCAACGATCAAACGCCATATCGATGTCAATTCGCCCTCCTCGATCCTGCTGACAACGAATGCGGCCAGCGCCGCCTTCCCGGCCAGCCTGAATCATTGACGGGCAACATGGCGCAGCCAGCTGTGGAAAGCCATTCTGGAAGCGGCAGCGCGGCGGCGCAGTGTTCAAAATTCAAAATGCTATTGAAACAGCGGCTTGCTTGGCTTTTCGGACTCGTCTTGTGAAGGACCTTGCAAAGAAAACGCGCGACGTCAAAGACGCCGCGCGTAGTCATTTGGCCAAGATCAATTCGGGCTTAGAGCCCTAGCCCGCCGATGCAGACATATTTGGTGTCGAGATAGTCCTCGATGCCCTGGTGCCCGCCTTCGCGGCCGAGGCCGGATTCCTTGACGCCGCCGAACGGCGCTTCAGGCGTGGTGATCAGTCCTTCGTTGACGCCGACCATGCCGTATTTCAGCCCCTCCATGACCCGGAAGGCACGACCGAGATTGCCGGTGTAGAAGTAGGATGCGAGGCCGAACTCGGTATTGTTGGCGAGCGCGATGGCCTCCTCCTCGGTCTCGAAGCGGAAGACCGGTGCAACGGGCCCGAATATCTCTTCCTTCATGAATTTCATTTCCGGCGTGGCGTTGGCGATCACCGTCGGCTGGAAGAACGAGCCGCCGAGCGCGTGGCGCTTACCGCCGGCAACGACCTTGCCACCCTTGGCGGTGGCATCGGAGATGAACTCCTCGACCTTTTCGACAGCCTTTTCGTCAATCAGCGGCCCTTGCTGGACACCTTCATCGAGGCCGGAACCGACCTTGAGCTTGTTCGAGGCAGCCGCGAACTTCTCGACGAACTTGTCGTAAATGCCGGCCTGCACGAAGAAGCGGTTGGTGCAGACGCAAGTCTGGCCAGAATTCCGGTACTTTGCGGTGATCGAGCCTTCGACCGCGCGGTCGAGATCCGCGTCGTCAAAAACGATGAAGGGCGCGTTGCCGCCGAGTTCCATCGACACCTTCTTGACCGTCGATGCCGATTTCTCAATCAGCAGCTTTCCGACCTCGGTCGAACCGGTGAAGGTGATCTTCTTGACCAGCGGATTGGCGCAAATCTCGTCGCCGATCTCGCCGGCCGAGCCGGTCAAGACGTTGACCACGCCCTTGGGGAAGCCGACTTCCTCGCACAGCGCTCCCCAGGCGAGGCCCGAATACGGCGTCTGCGAGGCCGGCTTGACGACGGCGGTGCAGCCGGCGGCGAGTGCAGGTCCTAGCTTGCGCGACAGCATCGAGGACGGGAAATTCCACGGCGTGATCGCTGCGATGACGCCGACGGGCTCCTTGGTGACGAGGATGCGGCGGTCGGCCCAGGGCGACGGCACGACGTCGCCATAGGTGCGGCGGGCTTCTTCGGCGAACCACAGCACGTAGGCTGCCGACGAGCCGATCTCGCCCTTGGACTCGGTCAGCGACTTGCCCTGCTCGATGGTCAAAAGCTCGGCCAGCGCGTCCTGATTGTCCATGATGGCATCGTGCAGCTTGCGCAGCAGTTTCGAGCGTTCGAGGGCCGAGGTCTTGCGATAGGTCTTGAAGGCCTCGTTCGCCGCCTCGATGGCGCGGCGCGTCTCAGCCGCACCGGAACGAGGCACCGTGCCGATCTTGAGCCCTGTCGCCGGATTGTTCACATCGATGGTCTTGCCGGAATCGGCCTGCACCCATTCGCCGTTGATGAGATTGGCCTGCCGCATGAAATGGCTGGTTTTCTGAAGCATGGCTTCGCCTCCTGTTATGGCGTCAGCGGGACGCGGGCTGATCGTGAACTTTGTCGAAATACCGTCCGGCAGAACGTCCAACGTCCGGTGCGCTCGGCAAAATTAGTAACGTGCCGCCGGGTCAGCGATCAATCGAATTATGGCACAGATACGTTGGTCCAGCGTCAACCAAATACCATGGTCGCAACCATCAGCCAGAACGCGGTTGTCACCACGGCACAGGCTGTGGCAATCGTCATCTGGTTGGAGGCCAGAGCCTGGCCGGTGCCGAACTGGATGGCGATCAGATAAGAATTGACGCCCGAAGGCAGACTCGCTGCAGCCACCGCGACCTTGGCCGGCAGCGGCGGCAGGCCGAAAAGCCAGGCAAACAGCAATGCCACCGCCGGCATCAGGAACAATTTAAGGACCGACAACGCCAATGCCGGCCTGACGTTGCCGGATATGCCGAATTTTCTGAGCCCAAGCCCCATCGCAAACAAGGCCACCGGGCCGGCGATGTTGGCGAGCGCATCAACGAAGCGGTTCGCAAGCGCCGGCAGCGGCAAATCAGTTGCACGCCAGGCGAGCCCTGCCAGGATGCCGATGATCAACGGGTTGGTCAGTATCTTGCGCAAGAAATCACGAATTATCTCAAGCGGATGCACCGGCTCGCTGCGGCGCGGACCGAACAGCTGAAACAAAATGATCGAGGCCATCATCATGGTCGGCAGGTGCACCGAGATGATCAGGGACAGGATCTCAAACCCCTCCTGCCCAAAGACGCCGAGCATGAAGGGAATGCCAAGCAGCACGAGATTGGAAAAGGCCGAGGACACACCACCGACAACCCCCACCTGTCCGTCGCGCTTGAACAAACGCGTCATCACCAGGTGGCCGGCAGTCCAGGCCACGATTACGGCAGCGAAATAGGTGGCCCACAGCGCCCAAGGCGCCGATCCGTGGAAATCGGCGCCGATCATGGTGCGGAACAAAAGCAGCGGCAGCGCCACGCCGATGGCGAATTCGGAAAGTGCGTCGCCAGTCTGGGTGCGCATATAGCCGGTGACGCCTGACAGATACCCCAAAGCCACAAGACCGAAGACGAAGAGCACAGTTTCAACGAGTGGTGACATCAGCGCTCTGGCAAAATGGAGAATCGGCTTGGCGGAGCATTGCCCCATGGGCAACCGCGATCAAGCCAGGATACGACCGTCGGCGAACATCATTTACCGTCGCCTTGCCTTTCAATCGACTTTGGCATCCCTATATCCGCATCGCCTGTTCGGGACCATTCATGCTCAGATTTGCCATTGCTATCATGCTGTTGTTCGGTGCGCTGCCCGCACATGCCACCGAAGCCGGGTGGGCACTGCTGCGCAATGGCGGCCATGTCGTACTGCTGCGCAATGCAATGACCACCGGCGCGGTCGAGCCGGCCAACTTCGACATCGAAAAATGCGCGACCCAGCTCAATCTGTCTGATCGCGGCCGCCAGCAGGCGCGAAAGATCGGCGCGCTGTTCGCCGCGCGCGCGGCGCCCGTCGAGCGCATTCTGGCAAGCCGCTACTGCCGGACACTGGAAACCGCACGCCTCGCCTTCGACGACCAGAAGGTCGAGCCGATGGCCGCCCTCGACAAGCCGACCGAGGCCACCAGCGAAGCCGATGTCGCGGCCGTCATGGACATCATCCGCAACTATTCCGGCTCCGATAACATCGTGCTCGTGACCCACCTCGAAAACATCCAGGCTCTGACCGGCGCATCGGCGCGCGAAGGCGAAGCGCTGATCGTTGGCCTGCAAGGAGAAAGGCTGCATGTGCTCGGCCGTATCGTCTTCTAGGGCGCACTTCACCTGCTTTCCCCAAGGTACGGTGCCTGCCCTCGCCGCRAAGGCGCAGGATTTGGCCTTTTCCTGACTGGAAAAACCGATTAGACAGCCCCTCAAAACTATGTGCGTAGAATCTGTCCTGGATTCATGACCGCCCTCATCAAAGGAAAAACCGTGTCCACGACCTTCGAGAAAGTCGCCAAGATCATTGCCGAGACCAGCGAGATCGACATCGATACGATCACGCCCGAGAGCCACACCATCGACGACCTGGGCATCGATAGCCTCGACTTCCTCGACATCGTGTTTGCCATCGACAAGGAATTCGGCATCAAGGTGCCGCTCGAGAAGTGGACCCAGGAAGTCAACGACGGCAAGGCTTCGACCGACGAGTACTTCGTCATGAAGAACCTCTGCGCCAAGATCGACGCGCTCGTCGCGGCGAAGAACGCCTGAGCACGCTGAAACCACCCATGGCCAATCGCGACGTCGTCATCACAGGCATAGGCCTCGTCTCCTCCCTGGGAGAAGGCGGCGCTGCCCATTGGGACAAGCTGACCGCACCGGGCACGACCCCGGTGATCGATGCCGAGCGCTTCACGCCCTATGCCATCCACCCCCTGCCCCAGATCGACTGGGGCCTGCAGATCGCCAAGCGTGGCGACCAGCGGCAGATGGAAACGTGGCAGCGGCTGGGCACCTATACGGCGGGCATGGCGCTCGACGACGCCGGCATCAAAGGCAATGACGAGCTCAGCGCGACCATGGACATGGTCGTGGCGGCAGGCGGCGGCGAGCGCGACGAAGCGGTCGACGCCGGCGTGCTGGCGGCATCTGAAAACCGCACCGACCGCGATGTGCTGCTCAACGAAAAGCTGACCACTGAACTCAGGCCAACGCTCTTCCTGGCGCAGCTTTCCAACCTGCTGGCCGGCAACATCTCGATCGTCCACAAGGTCACCGGCTCTTCGCGCACCTTCATGGGCGAGGAAGGCGCGGGAGTTTCGGCCATCGAGACCGCAGCCGCTCGCATCCGCTCCGGCCAGTCGACGCATGTGCTGGTCGGCGGTGCTTTCCAGACCGAACATTCCGACATGCTGCTTGGCTACGAACTGGCCGGCTATCTGCATCGCGGACCGTGGAAGCCCGTCTGGCAACGCCAGGGCTCGGAAGGCGGCGGTGTCGTAACAGGCTCCGGCGGCGCGTTCCTCGTGCTCGAATCGCGCGAGCATGCCGAAGCCCGTGGCCAGAAGATCTATGCCACGCTCGGCCCGGTGCTTTCCAGCCGCGCCATGCGCCGCAATGGCGGGCTCGAAGCGGGCATCGCCGAATTGCTGGCCAAGACCGATTTGCCCGATGGCGAGTTGCTGGCGGTCTCGGGTGCCTCGGGCGCCCATGCCGCAACCGCAGCTGAAAAGGCCGCCTTCGACGCCAATCCGGCGATCGCGGCCCGCGCCCTTTCGTCGCTGACAGGGCATATGAAGGAAGCGCAGTTTCCATTCGCCGTGGCGCTTGCAGCGCTTGCTGTCGACCGTGGCGCCGGCTACCCGGCCTTCGAGCAAGGCGAAAAGAATTTCGCCGGCAAGCCGGAAAATGTTCTGGCAACGGCGGTCGGCTATCACCAATTCGAAGGCATGGCGCTCGTTTCCGCGCCGCGCTGAAGGGTGTCAGGACAAAACATGGCCAATCTGAAGGATCATCTCGGCAGACCCGTCGTTGCCGTTACCGGCATCGGTGTCGTCACCTCGCTCGGCGTCGGCAAGGCCGACAATTGGGCAGCGCTGACGGCGGGCAAGTCGGGCATTCATCCGATCACCCGCTTCCCCATCGATCTGCTCAACACCCGCATCTCGGGCATGGTCGACTTCCTGCCGTCGAGCACCAAGGGCGCCAGCGCGCTGACCTATGAATTGGCCGAGACGGCAGCGCTCGAAGCTGTCGAGGAAGCCGGATTTGCCTCCGACGATTTCGACGGCCCGCTGTTTCTCGCCTCCCCGCCGGTCGAGCTCGACTGGCGCGACCGCTTCGCCCTTTATGCCGGCGACGACGAAGGCTCGGCCTCCGATCGCTTGCTCAAGGTGGCGCGCAGCCAGAATTCGCTCGACATGTTCGACACTTCGCAGTTCGGCTCGATCGCCGACCGCCTCGCCGACCGTTTCGGCACGCGCGGCCTGCCGATCACCACCTCGACCGCGTGCGCATCGGGCGCCACTGCGATCCAGCTCGGCGTCGAGGCCATTCGCCGTGGCGAATGCGACCGCGCGCTCTCCGTTGGCGCCGACGGCTCCGCAACCGCCGAGGCGCTGATCCGCTTCTCGCTGCTGTCGGCGCTGTCGACCAACAACGAAGTGCCGGAAAAGGCCTCCAAGCCCTTCTCCAAGGACCGTGACGGCTTCGTGCTCGCCGAAGGTTCAGCGGCATTGGTGCTCGAATCGCTGGAAAGCGCGCTAGCGCGCGGTGCCGAAGTGCTCGGCATCCTCAGGGGCTGCGGCGAAAAGGCCGACGACTTCCACCGCACCCGCTCCAAGCCTGACGGCTCACCGGCTATCGCCGCGGTCAAGGCAGCGCTTGCCGACGCAGGCCTCGCCGAAGACGAGATCGATTACGTCAACGCCCATGGCACCTCGACGCCTGAGAACGACAAGATGGAACATCTGTCGCTATCAACCGTGTTTGGCGAACGCATCCGCAAGATCCCGGTGTCGTCMAACAAGTCGATGATCGGCCACACGCTCTCGGCTGCGGGCGCCATCGAGGCCGCCTTCTCGCTGATGACCATGCGCGAAGGCGTCATTCCGCCGACCATCAACTACGACAATCCCGATCCCTCGATCGAGCTCGACGTGGTGCCTAATGTGAAGCGCAAGGCCGAGGTTCGCACGGTGCTTTCCAACTCCTTCGGCTTCGGCGGCCAGAACACCTGCCTTGTCATGGCGCGGGAACCGGTCTAAGCGACCGTCTCAACATCGATTAGGTGCTGCAGCGTCCTTTTTGCGCGTCGAAAGGGACGCGCGGCGCTGTAGCGACAAGGATTTAGCGAGATCATGCGCGCATTGCAGCTCGTCGAGGACCGCCGGCTCGAGCAGGTGGATATCGCCCCACCACCGCCTCCAGGCCTTGGCGAAGTCACGCTCCGCATCAAGGCTGTGGCGCTCAACCATATCGACGTC